>NZ_JBEZBW010000146.1:0-14531 GCF_040647305.1 Saccharothrix sp. NPDC042600
CCGGAAAAGCTGGTTGCCAAGAAGGGAGAAGCGCGGTTGGGCTGCGCCCAGGCCGTACGGGGAACGAACCGAGGCCCTTCCTGTGGCTTGGCAGCTCGTGGCGCCTGCGGCGCTTTTTGCCCTTGGTCAGGGCTTGGCCCAGCGGCCGCGGGTTTGGCTGATGTGGGCCTTCAGGAGTTCTTCGACTGCTGTGGCGTCTCGGGATTCGATGGTGTCCACGATGGTCAGGTGTTCGCGGGCCACCGCTTCCAGTTCGCCCTGTTCCAGGAGTGTTGCCAGGCCGTACAGGCGGGTGTGTGCTCGCAGGTCCGACACCAGGTCGGTGATCCTCGGGTTGTTCGCGTACGCCAGCAACGCCAGGTGGAAGCGCCGGTCCGCCTCGGTGTACTCGACCAGGTCCCCGGCCACCGCGCCGTCCACGATGCGTTGCGCCATCTCCCGCAGGCCCGGGAAGTCCTCCGCCGGGATCAGCGGGGTCACGTCGCGCACGACCGGCGGCTCGACCAGCATCCGGACCTGGGTGATGTCGTCCAGGTCCTTCTCGCTCACCTCGGTGACCCGGAAGCCCTTGTTGGGCACGATGGTCACCAGGTTCTCGCGCACCAGGTCCAGCATCGCCTCGCGGACCGGCGTGGCGGACACCCCGAAGCGGGCGCCCAGGGACGGGGCCGAGTAGACGACGCCCGGCTCCATCTCGCCGGAGATCACCGCCGCTCGCAGGGCGTGCGCCACGCGGTCGCGCAGGCTGACCTTCTCGACCGGGCCGATGCTCGGGATGTTCACCAGCGCGGTCTCCTGGTCTCGGTGGTCACCACCGCATCGTAAGGGCTCCCTCCGTCAACCGGCCGTTCACCAGGGCGGGCGCGCGCGTGTCGTCGCGCACGGCGGCCGGGAGCAGCGCCGGTGGGAAGTTCTGGTACGCGACCGGGCGCAGGAAGCGTTCCACCGCCGCCGTGCCGACCGACGTGCTGCCCACGGCCGTGGTCGCCGGGTAAGGGCCACCGTGGTGCTGGGCGTGCGTGACCGAGACCCCGGTGGGCCACTGGTTCCACAGCAGCCGCCCGGCCCGTCGGGCCAGCAGTCGGGTGAGGTGGGTGATCCAGTCGGACGGCTCGTCCGCGATCACGGTCGCGGTGAGCTGCCCCTCCAGCCGCCCGGCGAACTTGATTACGTCCGCGTCGTCCTCGTAGGTGACCACCAGCAGGAACGGCCCGAAGCACTCCCGCGTGAACGCCTCGAAGTTCGCCAACACCCGCCGCAGGTCGGTCATGAGCACGGCCGGCCCGTCGCCCGCGGCCAACTCGGTCACGCCCTCCCGAGGCACCGAGGCCACGGCATCCCGGTAACCCTCCGCGATCCGGTCGCTCAGCATCGGGGCAACCGGCAACTTCAGGGCCGCCAACTCCTGCGGGATCGTGCTGTCCTCCGGGACCAGGAGGAGGCCGGGTTTGGTGCACAACTGGCCCGCGCTGAGCGTGAAGGACACTGCCGCGTCCTCGGCGATGCGCCGGGGTCGGCCGGCCGCCGCGTCGCGGGCGACGATGACCGGGTTCACGCTGCCCAGTTCGCCGTAGAACGGGATCGGTTCCGGCCTTGCCGCCGCCAGGTCGAACAGCGCCCGGCCGCCCCGCAGCGACCCCGTGAACGCCCCGGCCTTCACCAGCGGGTGCGTCAACGCCGCCCGCCCGGCCTCCTCGCCGTGGATCACCGCGACGACACCCAGGTCTCGCAGCAGCTCACCGGTCAGGTCGGACAGTTCCGGGTAACCGGGGTGCGCCTTCACCACGACCGGGCAGCCGGCGGCCAGGGCGGACGCCGTGTCGCCGCCGGCCACCCCGAACGCGAACGGGAAGTTGCCGGCCGGGAACACCACCACGGGACCGATCGGCTGGAGCACCCGTCGCAGGTCCGGGCGGGGTGCGCCCATCGGCCAGTCCGGGTCCGCGTGGTCGATCCGCACGCCCAGGTGCGCGCCCGTCTCGACCAGTTCCGCGAACAGTTTGAGCTGGAACGTCGTTCGGGTCAGCTCTCCGCGCAGTCGTGCAGGTGGTAGTCGGGTTTCCCGCTCCGCGACGCCGATGAGGTCGGCGTCGTCCAGGCGGTCGGCGATCGTGGTCAGTACCGTGACCGGGTCGAATCCGGTCCAGCAGGTTCGGTCGGCCGCCTCGATCGCCTTGTGGACGTCTTGGAGGGGAGTCTCCTGGCTCACCGGTAGCCCTTCGCCAGTGCGGCTTCGGTGTCCGTCGTGATGCGTGCGGCCTGGTCCGGGGTCAGTGGCAGGCGGGGTGGGCGGCATGGGCCGCCGGGGCGGCCGGCCAGGTCCATGGACAGCTTGATGGCCTGCACGAATTCGGTCTTGGAGTCCCAGCGCAGCAGCGAGTGCAGGTCCCGGTACAGCGGCAGGGCCGCATCCAGGTCCTTCGCGACCGCCAGGCGGTACAGCTCGCCGCAGGCGGCGGGCAGTGCGTTGGGGTAGCCGGCGATCCAGCCGACCGCGCCCGCGAGGGCCAGTTCCAGCAGGACGTCGTCGGTGCCGATCAGCAGGTCCAGCTCGGGTGCGGCCTCGCGGATCTCGTAGGCCCTTCGCACGTCGCCGGAGAACTCCTTGACGGCCACGATCAGGCCCTCGCCGTGCAGCTCCGCCAGCAGGTCGGCGGTGAGGTCCACCTTGGTGTCGTAGGGGTTGTTGTAGGCCACGACCGGCACGCCGACCTTGGCCGCCTCCCGGTAGTGCGCGACGACGGTGGCCCGGTCGGCCCGGTAGGCGTTGGGCGGCAGCAGCAGGACCGACTGGGCGCCCGCCTCGGCGGCCTGCTCGACCCACCGCACCGCCTCGCCCGACCCGTACGCCGCGACGCCGGGCATCACGCGGAACCCGTCGGGCGCGGCCTCGACGGCCGTCCGCACCACCAGGGCCCGTTCCTCGGCGGTCAGGGTCTGGTACTCGCCCAGGGAGCCGTTGGGGGTGACGCCGTCCATGCCGTTCGCCGCCAGCCAGGCCACGTGGGCGGCGTAGGCGTCGAAGTCGACGCCCAGGTCGTCGCGGAAGGGCAGGGCGGTGGCGACGTGGATGCCGCGCCAGGGGTGGTTCACGAAGTCTCCGTTCACGGGTGTAGTATGTGACATTGCACTGACCGGCGCGAGACCCCCGTTCGGGGGTGCTGGTCAGGAACCGAGGTACGCCGCCACCACGCGGGGGTCCTCGGCGAGCACGGACGCCGGGCCGGAGAGGGTCACCACGCCGTTCTCCAGCACGTAGCCGCGGTGGGTGATCCCCAGCGCGGCTCGCGCGTTCTGCTCGACCAGCAGCACGGTGGTGCCCTCCGCGCCGATCCGCCGGACCACGTCCATCACGGTCGCCACCATCAGCGGCGCGAGGCCCATCGACGGCTCGTCCAGCATCAGCACCCGCGGTTCGGCGACCAGCGCCCGGCCGATCGCCACCAGTTGCTGCTCGCCGCCGGACAGCGTGCCGCCTTGCTGGGCACGGCGCTGGGCCAGCAGCGGCAAGAGGTCGAACACGGCGTCGATGCGTCGGGCGACCGCGGCCTTGTCCGCGTGGGTGAAGCCGCCGAGTTGGAGGTTCTCCAGGACGGTGAGGGTGCTGAACACCCGCCGACCCTCGGGGACGTGCACCAGGCCCCGCCGGACGACGTGCCAGGGCTTGTCGGGCAACGGTTCCCCGTCGAACGTGATCGTGCCCCGCGCGAGGGGCACCAGTGCGGACGCGGCGCACAGCGTGGTGGACTTGCCCGCCCCGTTGTTGCCCAGCAGCGCCACGACCTCGCCCCGCTCCACGCGCAGCGACACGCCCCGCAACGCCTGCACGTGCCCGTAGCGCACGTGCACGTCGGTGAACTCCAGCATCAGCCCTCCCGTCCCAGGTACGCCTCGATGACCGCCGGGTCGGCCTTGACCCGCGCGGGCGTGCCGTCGGCGATCTCGCGGCCGTGGTCGAGCACCACGACCCGCTCGGAGACCTCCATGACCAGGCCCATGTCGTGCTCGATCAGCACGACCGTCCGGCCCAGGTCCCGGATGCGGCGGATCAGCCCGAGCAGCGCGGTCTTCTCGCCGTGGTTGAGGCCCGCGCCCGGCTCGTCCAGCAGCACCAGCGGCGCTTCCCGGGCCAGCGCGCGGGCGATCTCCACCTGCCGCTGCCGCCCGTACGGGAGGTCGCGCACGGCCCCGCCGCGCGGACCCTCGTAGCCGACGAAGTCCAGCCACCGGTGGGCTTCGTCGGTCCACGTCCGTTCCGCCCGCTTGAACCGGGGTGTGCGCAGCAGCGCGTCGAACGCGTTCTGCCCGCCGCGCAGGTGCATCCCGGCCCGGACGTTGTCCAGCACGGTCAGGTCGGCGAACAGCCGCAGGTTCTGGAACGTCCGCGCCACCCCCGCCGCCGCGACGGCGAACGGGCTCCAGCCCGTGATGTTCTTGCCGGCCAAGAGGACCCGGCCTTGCGAGGGCTTGTAGAAGCCGGTCACGCAGTTGAACGCCGACGTCTTGCCCGCCCCGTTGGGGCCGATCACGGACACGATCTCGCCGTGCCCCACCGAGAACGTCAACCCGTCGACGGCTCGCACGCCACCGAAGGAGATCCCGAGGTCGCGCACCTCCAGCAGGGCGGTCACACCCGCGCTCCTTCCCGGACCGGCGCGGCCACGCGCTCCGGTTCCCGCCGCCGCGCCGGCCACAGGCCCCGCGGGCGCAACACCATCACCACGACCAGCACCACCCCGAAGAACACGTACCGGAACGCGCCCAGGTCCCGCAGCACCTCGGGCACCACGCTGATCACCACCGCCCCCACGACCACGCCCCGCGTGCTGCCCATGCCGCCCAGCACCACCGCCATCAACACCAGCGCGGACTGGAGGAACACGAAGCTCTGCGGCGACACCGCCGACAGGTGCGCGGCGAACAGCACCCCCGCCAACGCGCCCCAGATCGCGCCGAACACGTACGCGAGCAGCTTCACGCGGTAGGTGTTGACGCCCATGGCCTCGGCGGCGTCCTCGTCCTCGCGGACGAACATCCACGCCCGGCCCAGCCGCGAGCGTTCCAGCCGCGCGGACCCGAGCACCGCCAACGCCACCACGGCGACGCAGAGGAAGTAGAACCCCGCCGGACCGCCGACGTCGATCCCCGGGATGCCGAAGATGCCCGTCGGACCGCCGGTGAAGTCCAGGTTCGTCGCCGTGATCCGGATGATCTCGCCGAACCCCAGCGTCACGATCGCCAGGTAGTCGCTGCGCAGCCGCAGCGTCGGCGCGCCGATCACCAGGGCCGCCAACACCGCCACCACCAGCACGGCCGGGACCGTGTAGAGCAGGGGCATCCCGAACGCCGTGGAGAGGATGCCGGACGTGTACGCGCCCACGGCCATGAAGGCGACGTAACCGAGGTCCAGCAGGCCGCAGTAGCCCACGACGATGTTCAACCCGGCCGCCAGCACCACGAAGATCGCCGCGGTCGTCAGCACGTTCAGCGTGTACGGCGAGGCGTCCACGAACGGGATCGCCACCGCGACCAGGAGGCCCGCCGGCCCCACCCACCTGCCCATGGTCACACCCGTTCCGAGACGCGTTCGCCGAGCAGCCCGGTGGGCTTCACGGACAGGAAGAGGATGAGGACGGCGAAGGTGAACACGTCCCGCCACTCGCCGCCGAGGACGTGCGCGCCGAACGCCTCCAGCAGGCCGAGCAGCAAGCCGCCGAGCATCGCGCCCCGGATGTTGCCGATGCCGCCCATCACGGCGGCGGTGAACGCCTTGAGGCCGATGAGGAAGCCCATCAGGAACTCGATCTTCCCGTAGTACGCGCCCGCCATCACGCCCGCCGCGCCCGCCAGGGCCGAGCCGATGAAGAACGTCCGCGAGATGACCGCGTTGACGTTGACGCCCATCAGCAGCGCGCCCTTGGGGTCCAACGCGATGGCGCGCATGGCCCGTCCGGTGGAGGTGCGGTTGACGTACCGGTCGAGGGCGACCATCAGGCCGACCGCGATGGCCATCAAAGCGAGCTGGGCCACCGTGATCCGCACGCCGAGCACGTGCAGCGCCTCGCTCTGCACCCGCACCGGGAACACGCGGGGGTTCGCGCCGGCCGCCGCCACGCCGTACTCCAGCGTGAACGACACGCCCACCGCCGTGATCAGCACGGCGAGGCGCGGCGACCCGCGCAACGGCCGGTAGGCGACCCGCTCCACCAGCACGCCGAGCCCGCCGGTGACGGCCATCGCCGCCACCAGCGCGCCGACCAGCGCGACGACCGAGAACGCCGCCGACACCCCGCCCACACCGGAGAGCACCACGAACCCGGCGAACGCGCCGAGCATGTAGATGTCGCCGTGCGCGAAGTTGAGCAGCTTGATGATGCCGTAGACCATCGAGTAGCCCAGCGCGACGAGGGCGTAGAACGAGCCGACGAACAGGCCGTCCCAGACGAGTTGGATCATCGCAGGGAGTCCTGGAGCACGAACTTGCCGCCCTTGACCACCAGGATCTGGAAGCCGCCCTGGGAGAGGGTGTGGCGGTCGCTGAAGGTCAGGGGGCCGGAGAAGATCGGGAAGTCCTTGAGGCCTTCGAGGGCCGCCACGACCTTGTCGCCGTCGGTGGTCCGGGCCTTCTTGATGGCTTCGGCGGCGACCCGGACGGCGTCGTAGGACTGGGTCGAGTACGGGCCGGGTTCGGCGTTGAAGGCCTTGCGGTACTTGGCGATCCAGTCACCCGCGCCCTCGATCGTGTCCGGGGTCTGGGTCATGGTGGCGAACACCCCGTCCGCGCCGCCCGCGATGGAGGCCAGGGACGGGTCCACGCTGCCGTCGGCGACCATGAAGTCCTTGGCGTACCCGGCGCGGCGGAACTGGTCGACCAGGAGGCCGCCCTCCTGGAAGTAGCCGGTCCAGTAGACGAAGTCGGGGTTGCCCTGGAGGACCTTGGTGACGGTCGCGCCGTAGTCGCTCTCGCCCGGGGTGACGGACGTGGTGGTGACGGCGAGCCCGGCCTGCTTGACCAGCTCGGCGGTCCGCTTGGCGATGTCGGTGGAGTAGCTGGTGTTGTCGTCCAGCACGGCGACGGTCTTGGCCTGCCGCTTGCGGATCCACTGGATCGCGGCCTCGGACTGCTGCGCCCCGGTGGGGTTGATCAGGAAGACCGAGCGCAGCCTCTGCCCGACGAGCTGCTCGGAGTTGGCGGCGGGGATGATCATCGGGATGCCGGCCTTGTCGAACACGGGCAGGGTGGGCAGGGTGGCGCTGGAGCAGTAGCCGCCGACCGAGACCACGGCCCCCGCGCTGACCAGCTTGTTCGCGGCGGCGACGGCGGAGGTGGCGTCACAGGCCTCGTCCTCGACGTCGAGTTCGACCCGGCGGCCGAGGAGCCCGCCCTGGGCGTTGATCTCGTCCACGGCGAGCCGGGCGCCGTTCTCCATGTTCGGCCCGATGGGGGCGCTGGACCCGGACAGCGGCACCGCCATCCCGATCCGGATGGGCCCTTCGGCGGCGCTGTCCGACCCGAGCAACCCGCCGCCGCAGGCCGAGAGTGACATCGCGAGTGCCGCCGAGAGGGCGACGACTACCAACCGTTGCATGCGCTTCTCCGCAGGTGAGGACCACTTTCGCGAGCGAGGTGGCGCACACCATGTCACATTGCAATTGCACTGACAAGGGTTGGTGGGGCGATCGGGGCGAGCCGACCGGCTCGGCTGGCCGGCTCGGCCGACCGGTGGGTTCGGCGGTGGGTTCGGCGGTGGGCTTGGCGGCGGGCGGTGGGCTCGGCGTTGGGCGGCGGTGGGGTCGGCGGCAGGTGGTGGGTGGTGGGTGGTTGGCGGGCTGGGGTCGCTGAGTGGCTGGGCGGGGCCGGCGCCCAAGGCCGCCCACCGCCCAGCCCGCCGAGCCGCTTGCCGCGTCGGCGGCTTCGGCCGTCGTCAGTGCGCCGCTGCGGTGCCGTAGGTGGCGCGTACCGTGATGTTGTCGCCCGACCGTGACAAAACCTGGATGCGGATGTTGCCGGCGGTGAAGGTCTGGCCCGTGTCGTAAGGGGCGTCGTTCAGTTCGTTGCCGCCGCAACCGCCGGACGCCGGCCGGGAGTCCACCACCCGCACCGGGCCGGAGCCCGAAGCCACCGCACTGTCCACCCGGTACACCAGGACACCCGTCCGGCAAGCCCGCGAGTCGTTGCCCGACCGCGCCCGCACCTCGGCCACGTAAGCGACCGTGGTGCCGTACCGGATGACCACCGCCTTGACACCGCCCGCCGTCTCGACCGGTGACAGGGTCGTGGTCACCGACGTGTTCACGGTCCGGACACAACTCACCTGGTTGTCGTCCAACCACCCCAACTTCCACTTGTGCCAAGCGAAGTGGTCCGGCGCGACGCCGCCCAGGTTGCCCATCAGGTCCCAACTGCCGATGTACCCGTGCCCACCCGGCCCGCCGTACAGGTCCGGCAGGCTGATCGTGTGCCCGCCCTCGTGGGCCAGCAGCAGGTGGCGGTGGTTGCCCCAGTCGGTGCCCAGGACGGCACCGGCCTTGATCGTGCGCCCGTCCAGCGTCACGTTGTCGAACTGCGCGTACGACCGGCTGGTGCCCGAGTCGGTCAGGAAGACGATGTCGGTGGTGGAGAAGTCGAAGTGGCGGTCGACGGACCGGGCCGCGTCGCCCCACGTGCTGGCGTTCGTGACCGACACGTCCCCGACCGCGTCCGCCGCCGGGTGGTCGAGGTGGGCGACGACCGGTCGGCGGACGGGCACGAGTTCCAACTGGTAGCGCCCGAACGAGCTGTTCAGGTACCACTGCTCGGCGGGCTTGTACTTGGCCATCTCCGCGTCGATGTTCCAGTTGCCCCGGAACAGCACGGCGGCGCGGACCCGGCCGATCGGGCGCGGGAAGTTCGCCCAGTTCGTCGTGCCCTCGCCGAGGAACGTCCGGTTGGGCAGCCGGCAGTCCGCGGGCGGGTCGGCGCTCTGGATCTGCGCGGCGGGCGGGTTGTGTGAGGCGGGTGCGGCGTGTGCCGGCACCGCGAGCAGGGTGGCCGACAGCGCGGCGAGCAGCGCGGTCAGGCCTCGTCGGTGTGACATGGTCGCCTTCCGGGGGTCAGACGAGCGGAACGGTCAGGGAACTGCCGGCGGGGAACAGGCGCAGGCGCGTCCCGACGGACGGGCGCAGGGTGTGGTCGTGGTCCGTCGAGATCACCACCAGGCCGATGCGGTGGCCGGCGGCGAAGACGTGGTCCTTGGGTTCCAGGGAGAAGCGCAGGTCGTACTCCCGGCCTCGGATCACGCGTTCACCGGCCGAGGGCGAGTTGCGGTTCTGCGGGTCGATCCAGCCCCTGGTCACGATGGTCGCGCCGGACGGGCCGTAGTCGACCAGCAGGGCGGTCACGTTGGCGTCGTCGCGGTTGTCCACCGCCATGCGCAGCGCCACCGAGGCGACACCGGACATGCGGGCCGCGCCGGCGAGCGGGGCCGTGCGGTGGACCAGCCGGTACGGGTTGGCCGTGTCGGGGCCGGAGACCAGGGTGGACGCGGTGGTCGTGCGGCCACGGTCCTCGAACCCCTGTGTCACACCGCCGGAGGGCGTGCTCGACAGGGTGCCGGGAGCGGTCGCCGACGTGGTGGTCACGTGGTAGGTCACCGGCTTGGCGGCCGGGTCGGGCCAGTCAGCGAGCTTGCGCCAGCCGCCCGACAGCTCCACCTCCGCCACGGGCTCGCGCATGATGCCGTTGTCGATGCCCTTGAGCCAGTAGTCGAACCAGCGGGCCACGGTCGCCTGGTAGTCCGAGCGCGACGGCGGCCCGTGCCCGCCCCGGTGCAGCCAGATCTTGCGCGGGATGTTGTTGCGGCGCAACGCCTCCCACCACTGCGAGTACTGCGAGCCCTTGACGTTCCAGTCCGAGTGGCCGTGCACGACGAACACGCTGGCCTTCAGGTCACCGGCGCGCTTGGTGTAGTTGCGCTCGTCCCAGAACGCGGAGTAGTCGCCGGAGACCCGGTCCTGCCGCTGGGTCAGGCCCGCGATCTCGTCACCGCACCCGGACCGCGTCACCACGGCCTTGGCCAGCGCGTCGGCGTCCTCGCCCTGCCAGCCGCCGGGCGCGACGACCAGCCCGTTGGCGCGGTAGTAGTCGTACCAGTTCGACTGGGCGGCCACCGGGACGATCGTCTTGAGGCCCTCGACGCCGGTCGTGGCGACCATGTTCGGCAGGGTGCCGTTGTAGGAGACGCCGGTCATGCCGACCTTGCCGGTGCTCCAGGACGCGGTGACCGCTCGGCCGTTGCGGTCGAACGCGCGGGCGCGGCCGTTGAGCCAGTCGATGACGGCCTTCGCGCCCAGCGCCTCCTGGCGGTCGCCGGAGGTCGGGCAGCCGTCGGAGTCGCCGGTACCGATGCTGTGGCCCAGGACGACGGCGTACCCGCGTGGCACGTAGTAGTTGTCGAGGCTGCCGGGGAGGTCCGGGGCGGACTTGCGGGTGCCGGGTCGTGCGGACGTGGTGGTGAACAGGCCTTCCTGGGGCAGGCGGTCCACGTCGACCGGGTGGAACGGGACCGTGCCCAGTCCGTGCCGGTAGGGGCTGTGCTCGAAGACGACCGGGTGCCGGCCCGAGCCGGTGGGCCGGGCGATGTCCAGGGCTATCCGATCGGGGCGTCCGTCGCGGTCGCTGTCCACTGTGGACTCGACGTAGACGCGTTCCTCGACCGCCGCCGCGGCCGGGGACGTGGTGAGCAGGGATGTCAGGACGGTTGTGGCGGTTGTCAGGGTTGTGAGGGTTGTGGCGGTTGTGAGGGCCTTAGCCCACCGCAGGGACATGGCCGCCTCCGTTGGGTAGCGGTTTCGATGTCCCAGTTGTAGTGGTGCGGTGGGGGAGATGGGGTGGGGTGTGGTTTGACAGTGTTTGACAGAAGTGCGTGGTTCGGCGGGGGTGGGTGGTTCGGCGGGGGTGGGTGGTTCGGCGGGAGTGCGTGGTTCGGCGGGAGTGCGTGTGAGCGCCGGTGGGGCGCGAGGGGCCCCACCGGCGTCGGGGTCAGCGGACGGTGATGTTGGAGCTGCCGCTGCTCTGGTAACCCTCCGTGGCCATGATCATGTAGTAGCTGAAGTTGCCCAGGCGCATGCCGGCGCGGGACCAGGCGTCGAAGTGGTTGCCGGTGGTGATGGTGCCGCCGGTCCTCTTCTGCTGCCGGACGCTCCAGAACTGCGGGAACGTCTTGGTGCCCTCGACGGACGGGGCGTTGTAGCGCATGGTCTGGTAGATGTCGTACGTGCCGCCGTCGGTGGTGACCGTGCCCTTGTACTGGCCGGTGGGGCGGTAGGTGCCCCAGTTGTCGACGATGTAGTACTCCACCAGCGGGTTGGACGTCCAGCCGTACAGGGTCAGGTACGCGTTGCCGGACGGGTAGAAGGAGCCGGAGTACGACACCGTGCGGCGCGACCCGTTGCTCCACCCCTTGCCACCGACGAAGTTGCCGGTGTTGCGCCACGACGTGCTGTAGTTGCCGCCCGACCCCAACTCGATGCACGCCGACCCGCCGCCGTCGCTCCACCACGAGTAGTAGTAGCCGTTGTGCGTGCCGGTCTGGTTCGAGCACACCGCCGCGCTGGCCACGCCACCGGGCACCAGCGCGGTCACCAGCACCGCGCAGGCGCCACCGATGAGGGTGCGGAGCAGGCCGCGCCTGCGGCCGACCTTGAACTTGATCACGGGAGTTCTTCCCCTCGTCGCTGAGGATGGAAATGGTGGCGGCGGATCTCCCGAGTTTTGGGCGGTGGCGCGCGGCGGTCAACGGTTTTCGCAACCCTTCGAAAGTCTGCGGGCGCCGTGCGGGGTCACACGTCGAGCGCGGTGCCGTAGAGGCGGGTGGCTTGGAGCGTGATGGTGACGCGGCGGTCGGGCGCGGTGGTGTCCGGGGTGTCCTCGGTGATCTCGGCCTCCCCTTCCACCACGGCGAAGGACCACACGTCCGGGCCGGTCACGTGCAGCGCCACGCGCGGGTTGGCCCGGATCTGGCGGGTTTTCAGGCGGTCGGCGGTGGTGGAGACGCGGATCGTGCGGGTGTCGGGGGCCCACTGGTACAGGACCGTGGACAGGTGGGGGTGGCCGCTGCGCTTGACGGTGGCCAGTGCCCCGAACCGCTGGTGGGTGAGGAGGTCGCTGACTTCGGATTCGGTGAGGGGGCGGGGAGGTGCGCCGGACATGGTTCGTTCCTCGGGTTTCTGGAGTCGCGGGGCTTTTCGGGAGGTGCAGGGTTGTTTGGGCGGTGCGGGGTTGTTCAGGAGGTGCGGGACTTGCGCAGGACGGTGAGGGTGACCGCGATGGCGGCGGCCAGGAGTGCTGCGGCGGTGGTGAAGGCGGTGTGGTAGCCGGCGGTGAGGGCGGCCGGTTCCGGGGTGCCGGAGGCCTGGTGGGTTCGGGTCGTTGACGCGGCCAAAGTGGACAGCACGGCGACGCCCAGTGCCATGCCGACCTGCTGGGTGGTGTTGAACAGGCCCGAGACCAGGCCCGCGTCGTCCGGCTTGGCGGTGGACATGCCCAGGCTGGCCAGGGCGGGCAGCACCAGGCCGCCGCCGGCGATGAGGAGCATGACCGGGAGCAGGTCGGTGACGTAGTCGGCGTCGACCGGGATGGTCGTGAGCTTGAGCATCGCGGCCAGGAGCAGGACCAGGCCCGTGGTCAGGACGGCGCGCTCGCCGAACCTCGTGTTGAGGCGGGCGGAGAGGAAGAGCGAGACGCCGCCGATGGTCACGGCCGCGGGGAGCATGGCCAGGCCGGTCTTCAAGGCGTTGTAGGACAGCACTTTCTGCATGTAGAGCGCGACGATGATCTGGAAGGCGAACATCGCGGACAGGGTGAGGACCTGGACGGTGTTCGCGCCGATGACGGTGCGGTCGCGCAGGAGTCGCAGGGGCATGAGCGGGGTTCGCGCGGTGTGCTGGCGGAGGGCGAAGGCGGCGAGGAGGGCGAGCGAGAGCGTGCCGAGGAGCAGGGTGTGCGCGGCGAGCCAGCCGTGTTCCTCGACTTTGACCACGGTGTAGATGCCGAGCATCAGGCCGGAGGTGACCAGGGCGGCGCCCAGGATGTCGGCGTTGGTGCGCAGGGCCGTGCGGCGGTGGGTGGGGGAGGTGGCGGCGCGGTCGGTGGGGAGGGTGCCGCGGTCGGTGGGGAGGGTGCGCAGGGCGAACAGGATGGTGGCCGCCCCGATCGGCAGGTTGATGAAGAAGATCCAGTGCCAGCTGAGCGCGTCGGTCAGGACGCCGCCGAGGACCTGGCCGATGGACGCCCCGGCCGCGCCGGTGAAGCTGAAGACGCCGATCGCCTTGGCGCGCTCAGCCGGGTCGGTGAACAGCGTGACCAGGATGCCCAGGACCACCGCCGAGGCCAACGCGCTGCCCGCGCCCTGCAGGAAGCGGGCGGCGATGAGGAGGCCGGGGGTGGTGGCGAAGCCCGCGAGCAGCGAGGCGGCGGTGAACAGCGCGTTGCCGGCGAGGAAGACCGTGCGGCGGCCGATCAGGTCACCGAGGCGGCCCGACAGCAGGAGCAGACCGCCGAACGCGATGAGGTAGGCGTTGACCGTCCAACTCAGGCCGGCGGGCGAGAAGCCCAGGTCGTGCTGGATGGCGGGCATGGCCACGGTGACGATGCTGCCGTCGAGGATCGTCATGAGCATCGCGGCGGACAGCACTGCCAGCGCGGCCCAGCGGCCCTGGCGTGGTGTGTCGGGGGTGTGGGTGGGGTTTGTCGTGGGGGCGAGCGGGTCTGTCTTGGGGGTGAGCGGGTCTGTCTTGGGGGTGGACACGGGGGCTCCTGTCTGTGGTGCCGGCGTGCGCCGGCGACAGGAGGAACCGTAGCGGATAGTTTCGTTGTAGACAATCTCTTACGGGTTCACTTGCTGCTCTCCCGGGCGCGGCGACCGCCCGCCGGAGCGGGGGAGGGCGTGGCGAGGTGGTCGCTGACCAGGAGGTTCAGGGCGTGGAGGAGGGCGTCGCGGTCCTTCTGGGGGAGGGAGTTCAGGGCGGCGCGGTGGACGTCGTCGACGATCTGCTGGCTCTGCTTGGCCAGTTCCGCGCCCTTGTCGGTGACGGCGATGATCCGCGCCCGCCGGTCCGTGCTCGACGGGCGGCGCTCGGCCAGGCCTGCCTTTTCGAGGGCGTCGATGGTGACGACCATCGTCGTCTTGTCCATGTCGCCGATCTCGGCCAGCTGGATCTGGGTGCGCTCGGCTTCCAGGGCGTGGACCAGGACGCAGTGCATGCGGGCGGTGAGGCCGATCTCGGCCAGGGCGGCGGCCATCTTGGTGCGGAGGACGTGGCTGGTGTGGTCGAGGAGGAAGGACAGGTCGGACTCGGTGCGGGACGGAGCCAGGGCTGACATGGCTTCGATGGTAACTGGATTATCCGTCACGGACCCTTTTTGGGTGGCGGGCTGTCGGTATTCAAGATCAAGAACGAAGAGCTAAAAGCGGCGCTCGCCGCGCGGCAGGCCCCCGGGGGTGGAAGGGCGTCGGTTCGTTCCCCGTACGGCCTGCCGGAGGCAACCACCC
>NZ_JBEZBW010000147.1:0-14525 GCF_040647305.1 Saccharothrix sp. NPDC042600
GCGGGCTGCGGGCTGCGGAAGCTTGCGGCGCGGCGGGCGGCGGCCAAGCGCGCGGGGCGGGCGGCGGTGCGGATAGCGGCGGCGCTGCGGGCTGTGGCGGCAGGCTGATCACGGCTGGGCTGATCGAGCGCTGCCGGCCGCCGGTGCTGCCTGTTCTCGTGTTGATTAATCCTATTGCCCCCTAGTCGGATTGTTCAACAATCCCCTACCGTGTGGGGCAGCGCACAGTCAGCACCGAACCCCGGCACCGCACACCCACGAGCTGCGAGGTGAGAGTCGACATGAGCAGCCACGACGCGGACACCACCGCGGACACGACCACCGCCGAAGCCACCGCGAAGACCACCGCCAAAACCACTGCGGAGACCGCCACCAGCCCCGACACCGACACCGACACCGGGGCCTTCGCCTGGTACCGGACCCTCGGCAAGAAGGGGAAGCGGGCGTTTGTCGGGGCTGCCGGTGGCTGGGGGTTGGACTCCTACGACTTCCAGGTCCTCCCCCTCAGCCTGGTCGCCATCACCGCCTACTTCGGCATCTCCACCGGCCAAGCCGGCCTGCTGACCACCGTCACCCTCCTGGTCAGCGCCCTCGGCGGCGTGATCGCGGGCATCATGGCCGACCGCATCGGCCGCGTCCGCACCCTCATGATCACCGTCATCACCTACGCGGTCTTCACCGTCCTCTGCGGCTTCGCGACCAGCTACGAAACGCTGCTGATCTTCCGCGCCCTCCAAGGACTCGGCTTCGGCGGCGAGTGGGCGGCCGGCGCGATCCTCGTCGCCGAGTACTGCAAACCCCGCTACCGCGGCCGGGCGGTCGCGTTCGTCCAGAGCAGTTGGGCCGTCGGCTGGGCGCTCGCCGTCCTCGTCTACACGCTCGTGTTCAACCTGTTCCCGCAGGACGTCGCCTGGCGCGTCCTGTTCTGGACCGGCGCCCTCCCGGCCGTCCTGATCATCTACCTGCGCCGCAACGTCGAAGACGCCCCGCACGTCACCGAACGCCGCGAGACCACCAAGGACAAGGGCTCCTTCACCGCCATCTTCAAGGCCGGCACCTTCCGCACCACCTTCTTCGCCGCCCTCCTCGCGACCGGCGTCCAGGGCGGCTACTACACCCTCGCCACCTGGCTGCCCACCTACCTCAAGAAGGAACGCGACCTCACCGTCATCGGCACCGGCGGCTACCTCACGTTCCTGATCTCCGGCGCGTTCATCGGCTACGTCACCGGCGGCTACCTGACCGACCGCCTCGGCCGCAAGAAGACCTTCGCCCTCTTCGCCTTCCTGTCGGCCATCCTGATCGTGCTCTACACCCAGATCCCCGAGGGCGCGAACACGGTCATCCTCTTCCTCGGCTTCCCGCTCGGGTTCTGCATGTCGGCGATCTTCAGCGGCTTCGGCTCGTTCCTCGCCGAGCTGTACCCGACGGCGCTGCGCGGCACCGGCCAGGGCTTCACCTACAACTTCGGCCGCGCGGTCGGCGCGTTGTTCCCGGCGCTGGTCGGGTTCATGGCGAGCACGATGGGCGTGGGCGGCGCGATGATCTTCGGTGCGGTCGCGTACGGGATCGCCGTGCTGGCGCTGCTCGGCCTGCCCGAGACGCTCGGGCGGGAACTGGCATGACCCTCGCGGAGCTGCCCGGATGCCCGCCGTGCACGGCGCCCCCGTGCACGCGGGCGACCCGGGCATCGGAGACTTGGACCAGCCCGACTTCGGCGGCGTCCAAGTCACCGTTCGCGGTCACGCACGCGCCCGGCCACATGTTCATCACCGTCATCCGCGACGACCAGTACACCGTCTAACCGAGACGACGACCCAGGTCGTCCAGCCCGTTCCACGCCGCCAGGCAGCCGTACGCCAGGGCCGTGCCCAAGGGCCACGCCAACACGCCCCACCAGGTCTCCAGCACCGGGGCCAGGGCGATCATGTCCCCCACCTCGGGCGCGGCCTCCAGGGCGTACCGACCGGCCGCCGACCCGATCCCGGTCCGCTGCCCCAGGTACGCCGCCAGCGCGCCGCCGCCGGTGGCCGCGAGCATCACCACCGGGCCGCGCCGCTCGCGCAGCAGCCACACCGCGATCCCGGTCAGCAACCCCGCGCCCAACCCGATCAGGACGAACACCATCAGCCCGTCCAACCGGTGGTAGCTCTCGCCGGTCACCGGCACCAGGGCGCCGTCCTGCGCCACCACCACGTTCTGCGGCGGCGCGAGCCGGGCCCACAGCCACCCGACGGGCAGGCCGAGCAGGGCGATCGTGGACAGCACGGCGAACCCGGGCAGCAGGTCGCGCTTCACCACGACCCGGGGCCGCGGCGGCAGGTAGCGGTAGACGAAGACGGGCGGCACGCGCACGGGCGCGGCGCGCTCGTCCACCGGTTGTTCCGCCACCACGCACGACCTCCCCTGCCCGAACGACCCGACGCAGGGCAGGTTACCGCGCGTGCCGAGAACGCCCGTGACGGCGGACCGGGTCGGGCCGGGCCGATCTGCCCGTGCCGGCGGACCGGGTCAGGTCGAGGCGATCTCCCCGTGCCGGCTGCACGTCGCCGTCCAGCCGGCCGGCGTCACCTGCACGACCATCCGCCGGGCGCACGCCGAGCAGAACCGCGGCGGGTCGATCACCCGCAGCCGCTTGGCGCACGCGGCGTGGTCCGCGCCCGCCAGCTCCTTGCCGCAGTAGCCGCAGTACACAGCCGTCATCACAGCGTCCCGCCCGGTCACAGGGTCTTGCTCAGTTCCTTGATCGGCATGGACAGCTCTTCCAGCATGTCCAGGTCCTCCTGCGCCGGGCGGCCCAGGTTGGTCAGGTAGTTGCCGACGATGATCGCGTTGACGCCGCCCAGCATGCCCTGCTTCGCGCCCAGGTCGCCGAAGGTCAGCTCCCGGCCGCCCGCGAAGCGCAGGATCGTGCGGGGCAGGGCCAGGCGGAACGCACCGACGGTCTTGAGCGCCTCGGTGCCCTCGACCACCGGGTAGTTCTCGTACGGCGTGCCCGGGTTGGGGATGAGGAAGTTCAGCGGCACCTCGTCCGGCTCCAGGGCGGCGAGCTGCACGGCGAACTCCGCGCGCTGCTCCAGCGTCTCGCCCATGCCGATGATGCCGCCGCAGCACACCTCCATGCCCGCCTCGCGCACCATCTTCAGCGTGTCCCACCGCTCCTCCCAGGAGTGGGTGGTGACGACGTTCGGGAAGTGCGAGCGCGCGGTTTCGAGGTTGTGGTTGTAGCGGTGGACGCCCATCGCGACCAGCTCGTCCACCTGCTCCTGGGTCAGCATGCCCAGCGAGCAGGCGATCTGGATGTCGTTGCCGTCCTCGCGGATCGCCTTGATGCCGTCGCGGACCTGCGAGAGCAGCCGCTTGTCCGGGCCGCGCACGGCGGCCACGATGCAGAACTCGGTCGCGCCGGTGTCGCGGGTCTGGCGGGCGGCGCGCACCAGGCCGGGGATGTCCAGCCACGCCGAGCGCACCGGGGACGGGAACTGCCCGGACTGCGAGCAGAAGTGGCAGTCCTCGGGGCAGCCGCCGGTCTTGAGCGACACGATGCCCTCGACCTCGACCTCGGGCCCGCACCAGCGCATCCGGACCTGGTGGGCCAGCTCCAGCAGCTCGGGGATGCGGTCGTCGCCCAGGGTCAGCACGGCGAGCACCTGCTCCTCGGACAGGCCGACACCGCGCTCCAGCACCTGCTCACGGGCAACGCCGAGGACATCGACCTGTTCGGGGGCTGCGGTCACGGTGGTTCTCCCAGGGGGTCGTCCGGCGGTGGTCCGGCGGCCAGTCTGCCGCACGCCCGCGCCCCCTACCCAGCGACGTACGTCACTGACACGGTCAACAAACGTGTGGCGCGGCGAACTTCTCCGGGTCGAACGTGCCGCCGAACCACGGCGACAGCCCCTCGCGCGCGACGGCCAGGAACTCGTCGCGCCCCAGCCCGGCCGCGCCGTCGGGCAGCACGCCCAGCAGCGGCGCGCCGGCGGCTTCGGGCAGGTCGACCAGGTTGCACCGGGCCGCGAGGTCGGGTTCGGCGGGCCAGCGGCCGACGACCACGCCCACCGACTCCAGGCCCCGGCGCAGCAGGGCCTCGGCGGTCAGCGCGGTCGCGTTCAACGTGCCCAGGCCGGCCTGCGCGACGACGAGCACGGGCGCGTTGAGCGCCCACGCGGCGTCGGCGATGGTCGTGCCCTCGTCGTCGAACCGCACCAGCAACCCGCCCGCGCCCTCCACCAGGACCAGGTCGTGCGTCTGGTCCAGCTCGACGGCCGCCGCGGCGACCTCGCTGGGGTGCACGCTGGGCTGCCCGGCCCGCCGCGCGGCCGTCGCCGGCGCCAGGGGCTCGGGGTATCGCCGCAGCTCACGGGTGGTGACGGGACCCGCGAGACGGGTCACCTCGGCCAGGTCACCGGGCTCGCCGTCCGCGACCCCGGTCTGCGCGGGCTTGAGCACGGCGACCCGGCGCCCGTCGGCGACCGCGAGGGCGGCCAGGGCGGCTACGGTCACCGTCTTGCCGACCTCGGTGCCCGTTCCGGTGATCACGAGGACGCTCACGGGTGCTCACCCTACGACTGCACGCACCGTGACGACCGGCAGCGCTCTACGCTCACTCACATGGCTGAGATCGTTCTCTATGGTGCGGACTGGTGCGGCGACTGCCGGCGGGCGAAGGCCTGGCTGCGGGAGCACGGGGTGGCGTTCACCGAGGTCGACGTCGAACACGACGACGCCGCGCGGGACAAGGCGATCGAGATCGCGGGCGGCCGGAAGAACATCCCGGTGGTCGTGCTGCCCGACGGCACGGTCCTGGTCGAGCCCACGAACACCCAGTTGGCCGAGGCCGTCCGGGTGTGATGGCGAAGAACAGGTCCAACCGGAGCCGCGGGGCCGCCGCCAAGGACGCCGCGAAGACCGCCGCCGCGACACCCAAGCCGAAGAACTGGTTCCAGCGCCTGGGGAAGGGCGTGCAGACCGCGATCGTCGTCGGCGGGACGTTCGCGGCCGTCGGCGGCCACTTCCTGCTGTGGGGCGCGGTGATCCCGGCCGTGGGCAGGCTCTTCGGCCGGGTCCCCGTGGTGTCCACGGTGGCGGGCTGGCTGTTCGCGGGCGGGGCGTTCGCGGCGATCGGCGTGCTGCTGATCAACCACGACACCGCGCGGCCGGAGGCCCAGAAACGCCTCAAGTGGGTCGCCGGGGTGTGGGGCGCGGTGGCGTTGCTGTGCATCCCCAGCGGGTTCGCCAACGACGTCGTGCTGCCCACCGACTACTGGGCGGGCGTCTACGCGGGCGCGTACGGCGTGGTGATGGTGCCGCTGGTGTTCATCGTCGGAGCCCTGCTGCTGGCGCTGGGCGCGAAGCTGTTCAAGCGGGAGAAGGGGCCGACCGAGACCGGTTTCGGCTGGGTCCTGGTCGGCTACAGCTTCCTGCTCCTGGTGTGGGGCTCAACCCTGCTGCGCATGTGAGGCCTCGGCGGCCGCGACGACGGCCGCCGAGATCGTCGCCACGTCGTCGGGCGTGCTGATGAACGGCGGCATGGTGTAGATCAGGTCCCGGAACGGCCGCAGCCACACCCCGTGGTCCACCGCCGCCGCGGTCGCCGCCGCCATGTCCACGGGGTGGTCGAGCTGCACGACGCCGATCGCGCCCAACACCCGGACATCTCCGGGCGCACCAGCCAACCCGGCCCGAAGACCAGCCTCGATCCCGGCCACCTCCGCGCGCCAATCACGCGACAGCAACAGGTCGATCGACGCCGATGCGACCGCCGACGCCAGCGGGTTGCCCATGAACGTCGGCCCGTGCGCCAGCACCGGCACCTCGCCCCGGGAGATCCCGTCGGCCACCCGGGCCGTGCACAGCGTCGCCGCCATCGACAGGTAACCGCCGGTCAACGCCTTGCCGACGCACATCACGTCCGGGCTGATCCCCGCGTGGTCGGCGGCGAACAGCTCGCCGGTGCGGCCGAACCCGGTGGCGATCTCGTCGAAGATCAACAGCACGTCGTGCGCCAGGGTCAGCTCGCGCAGCACGTGCAGGTAGCGCGGGTCGTGGAAGCGCATGCCGCCGGCACCTTGCACCACCGGTTCCACGATCACGGCGGCCAGCTCGTCGGCGTGCTGCTCGACCAGCCGCGCCAGCTCCTCGACGTAGTCGGTCTCCAGGTCGCGCGGCGGCGGGCCGGCGAAGACCTGGTCGGGCAGCACGCCCCGCCACAGCGAGTGCATGCCGCCCTCGGGGTCGCACACCGACATCGGCTGGAACGTGTCCCCGTGGTACCCGCCGCGCCAGGTCAGCAGCCGCCGCTTCTCCGGACGCCCCCGCGACCGCCAGTACTGCAGGCACATCTTGACCGCGACCTCGACCGACACCGAGCCCGAGTCGCACGGGAACACGTGCTCCAGCGGCTCGGGCGTGATGTCCACCAGCCGCTTCGCCAGCGCCACGGCGGGCTCGTGGGTGAGCCCGCCGAACATCACGTGGCTCATCCGGTCGAGCTGGTCGCGGACGGCGGCGTCGAGCACCGGGTGCCGGTAGCCGTGGATGGCCGCCCACCACGACGACATGCCGTCGACCAGCTCGCGCCCGTCGTCCAGCCGCAGCCGGACACCCTCCGCCGACGCGACGACCAGCGGCTGGTGGGTGCCCGGCATCGGGGCGTACGGGTGCCAGACGTGCGCCTGGTCCAGCTTCAGCAGCTCAGTGCGCTCCACGGTCCGAGAGGCTAACCGGCAGGGAGTACAGGCCGCGCATGAGCGTGCTCTCCCGCCACCGCAGGGTCTCCGGCTCGGCGGCCAGGGCGATGTCGAACCGGTCCAGCAGCGAGCCCACGGCGATCTCGCCCTCCAGCCGGGCCAGCGGCGCGCCCAGGCAGTAGTGCACGCCGTGCCCGAACGCCAGGTGCCCGCCCGCCGGCCGGGTGATGTCGAAGGAGTCCGCGTCGGGGAACCGCGCCCCGTCCCGGTTGGCCGCGACCAGCGACACCAGCACGAAGTGGCCCTCCGGGATCAGCACGTCGCCGACCTGGACGTCCTCGGTGGTGTAGCGGAAGGTCGCCTGGTTGACCGGCCCCTCGTAGCGCAGGAACTCCTCGATCGCGCCGGGCAGCAGCGACCGGTCCGCGCGCAGCTTCTCCAACTGGTCGGGGTGGCGCAGCAGGTTGAACACGCCGTTGGCGATCAGGTTGACGGTCGTCTCGTGGCCCGCGACCAGCAGCAGGAACGCCATCGAGATCAGCTCGACCTCGTCCAGCCGGTCGTCGTCCTCGGTGGCGTGCACCAGGGCGGAGAAGAAGTCGTCGCCCGGGTTGGCCCGCTTGTCGGCGACCAGGCCCGCGAGGAAGCCCGCCATCGCCGCGCCGGCCTCGTGCATCAGCTCCGGCTGGTTGCCCGCGACCAGGATGTTCGACCAGCGGCGGAAGTCGTCGCGCTGGTCCAGCGGGACGTTGAGCAGCTCGCAGATCACCGTGATGGGCAGCGGGAAGGCGAGCGCCTCGACCAGGTCCACCTCGCCCTGGCGGGCGGCGGCGTCGAGCAGCTCGTCGGTGATCTCCTGGATGCGCGGGCGCAGCGCCTCGACCCGCTTGGGCGTGAACGCCTTGGTCACCAGCTTGCGCAGCCGGGTGTGGTTGGGCGGGTCGGTGTTGAGCATGTGCCGGACCAGGGACTGGTCGAACATCACCGGGTCGCCTTCACCCGTCCAGTGCCGCGCGGCCAGCTCGTTGGTCTTGGCGTGGTCCTTCGCGAAGCGCGGGTCGGCCAGCGCGAAGCGGGCCTCCTCGTACCGGGTGACCAGCCAGACCCGCAGCCCGCGCGGCAGCACGATCGGCGTCGCGGCGGACTCCTCCCGAAGGCGCGCGTGCACGCTGTGCGGGTCCTCGAAGTACTCCTGGTCGATCACGAGCGGACCCGTCGCGGTCTCCCCCATGGTGCAACCCTCCTGTTGAGTTAACTGTGTTTACTCAACGCCTGTGGGAATCGGAGAGTGCCCACTTCGTCACAACGTCACTCGATCGGCCTAGCGGGATCTGTCCCAGGGCAGATGTCGAGCACGCCGGGAGTTGATCGGATCGGGGCATGAAAGCGCTGCTCATCCCCCTGATCACCGGCCTGGTCGCCGCCGGCGCCACGACCGCGTCGGCCTCGCCGACCCTGCGCTGGGAGGACTGCCACGGCGACCTGCGGTGCGCGTTCCTGAGAGTGCCCGCCGACTGGACGCGCCCTTCCCCGACCCTGTCCATCCCGGTGATCAAGCTGCCGGCCCGCGCGGACCGGCTCGGCACGCTCGTGGTCAACCCGGGCGGCCCCGCCGCGTCCGTGCGCAACTTCGCGCTGCCCGGCTACCGCGACCAGTTCGCCGACCTGGCCGCCCGGTTCGACGTCGTCGTGGTCGACCCGCGCGGCCTGGACGTGACCTGCCCGACGCCCAACCCGCCCGCGTTGCCCGCTCCCCTGGCCTAGGACGCGCACAGCGCGTACGCCGAGGCCAACACCCGCTTCGCCGCGGCCTGCCCGCCACCGGGCCCGCTGGACGCCCGTCAGGTGGCCCGCGACCTGGACGCCCTGCGCGGGGCGCTGAGCGAGCGCCGCCTGAATTACTTCGGCAACTCCTACGGCACCGTCTACGGGCAGGCCTACGCCGAACTGTTCGGCCACCGCGTCGGCCGGATGTACCTGGACAGCGTGTTCGACCACACCAACCCGGACCTGGCGGACTGGGTGCGCCCGGGGGCCGTCACGGCGGAACGCAACCTGCACCGCATGGCCGCGTGGTGCGCTGAGGACCCGTCGTGCGCATTGCACGGCCAGGACGTCCTGGCCGTGTGGGACAGCCGGTCCGCCGACCCGACGGTGCTCAACTGGGTCGCGGCCCGCATCGGCAACGACCGGTCGTGGCCCGCCATCACGACCGGACTGGCCCAGGGCGTCACCCCCGGCCCGAGCCCGACCGACTTCCGCCTGGCCCGCACCGCGCTGTGCCAGGACTTCGCGTTCCCCGACGACTTCCCGTCGCTCAAGCGGGTGGAGAACGACCTGCGCGCGGTGGCTCCCCGGATCGGCTGGGCGGTTCAACCGTGGCGGGTGTCCGGCCACTGCTCGGGCCTGCCCCGCGCCACCGCGAACCCACCCGCGCCCCTGCGGACCGGGGTGCGGCCGGTCCTGGTGGCCAACGGCGAGAACGACCCGCTCACCCCGGCCACCCACGGTCGTCGGGTGGCGGCCCAACTGCGCGCCGCCTACCTGCCCACCGCCGGCAACCACGGCCTCTACCTGCGCGGCAACGCGTGCGTGCGCGACCACGTCCACCGCTACCTGTGGACCGGCGCCCTGCCGCACCGCGACGCCCGCTGCTGACCGCTGTGTAGAACGGTCACATGACCCCGCAAGGCGACGCCGCGCTGACGCTCGGCGCGGCGCTCGCCGTGGTGGGCCTGAGCCTGCTGGAAGGCACGCCACTCCCGCTGCCGACCCTCGTCGCCGCGTCCCTGGCGGTCTCGGTCCCGCTGGCGCTGCGCCGGCGGTTCCCCGTCACCACGGCCGTGGTCTGCGCGGCCGTCGTCGCCGTGGTGGCGCTCCCGGACTGGCCGGGCCGGCTGGTGACGATGGGCGCGTTCGCCTCCGCCGCCTACCACCGCCCGGCCGCGCTGGTCCTGCCGCTGTCCGTGGCCTGGCTGCTGCTCCTGGCCACCGCGGGCACCCGTCCGCCGGGCGCGGCGGCCGTCACCGACCTGGTCCTGCTCGCCGTGGCCCCGGTGGCCGTGGGCCACGCCCTGCGCCAGGCGGAACGCCTCCGCCGCGAACAGACCCGCCGCGCCGTGGCCGAGCACGAGTCCAGGACCGCCCGGGAGGTCCACGACGCCGTGGGCCACCACCTGACCGCGATCCACCTCCAGGCCAAGGCGGTCCACCACGTGACGCCCGACCTGCCACCGGCCGCCGCTCAGGCCCTGAGCACCATCGCCGAGTCCTCGGCCACCGCCCTCGCGGAGATCCGCGACGTCCTGCGCCACCACACCGCCACCCTCGCCGACCTCCCCGCCCTGGCCGCCCGGGCCGGCGCGACCCTCACCCACGACGCCCCGCGCCCCCTGCCGCCGGACGTGGACCACGCCGCCTACCGCATCGCCCAGGAGGCCGTCACCAACGCCCTGCGCCACTCCGACGCCACCGCCATCCACATCCACGTCCACCACCGGCCGAGCGAGGTGACGATCACCGTGGCGGACAACGGTTCCACCACCCCCACCGCCGAACTCCCCCGCTCCCTGCGGGACCGCGTCGGCGAACTGGGCGGCACCCTGCGCGTCACGCCGAACACGCCCACCGGCTGGCGGGTCGAAGCGGGCCTGCCCACGTGATCCGCGTCCTCGTCGCCGACGACCAGGCCCCGGTCCGCTGGGCGCTGCGCCTGGTCCTGACCGCCGAACCGGACATCGAGGTCGTCGCCGAGGCGCGCGACGGCGCGGAAGCCGTCGAACTGGCCCGCCGGCACCACGTGGACGTGGTCGTGCTGGACCTGCGCATGCCCCGCCCCGCCGACACCGCCGCCCGACCCGCTCACCCCGCGCGAACGGGAAGTCCTGCTCCACGTGGCGCGGGGCCTGGGCAACGCCGAGATCGCCGCCGCCCTCACCATCGGCGAGGGCACGGTGAAGACCCACGTGGCCCGGGTGCTGGCCAAGCTCGGCCTGCGCACCCGGGTCCAGCTCGTGGTCCACGCCTACGAGACCGGCGTCGTCAGCCCAGGCAGCCCGGACCCAGCAGGGCCTTCAGGTCGCCCATCAGCGACGGCGTCGGGCTGACCCGCAACGCGTCGTCCAGCTTCAACACCGTGTTCCGGCTGGCGTTGATGATCAGGTTCAGGTGCACCTCGGTCGTCCCGGGGTGCGCCCGCAGCACTTCCTTCAACGACGTCACCAGCTTCGGGTCGCACCGCGACGCCTGCACCTTCAGCTTCAACGCCTGCGCGCCCAGTTCCGACAGGTCCGGCACGACCAGGTCGTTGGCGATCAGCGAGATCCGGTCCTCGCGCTTGGCCACCCGGGCCTTGACCAGCACGATCGCGTCCTCCGCGACCGACATGCCGTGGACCATGTAGCTCTTGGGGAAGAACAGCACCTCGATGCCACCGGCGAGGTCCTCCAGCTGCGCCGACGCCCACGGCTCGCCGTTCTTGTTCACCCGCCGCGTCACCGACGCGAGGATGCCGCCCAGCGTGACCTGCGTGCCGTCCGGGACGTCGCCTTCCAGGATGCGCGCGATGGAAGCGTCCGAATAGGACTCCAGCACCTGCTCGACGCCGTTGAGCGGGTGGCCGGACACGTACAGGCCCAGCATCTCCCGCTCCAGCGTCAACTGGTGCTTGGGCTCCCACTGCTCGTCGGGGATCTTCACGTCGAAGGCGCTGCCCACGCCGTCGTCGCCGCCGCCGTCGCCGAACAGGTCGAACTGGCCGCGGGCCTCCTCCTTCTTGGTGACCATGATCGCGTCGACCGCCTCGACGTGGATCATGTGCAGGCCCTTGCGCGGGTGGCCCAGCGAGTCGAACGCGCCCGCCTTGATCAGCGATTCCACGACCTTCTTGTTGCAGACCGTGGCGTCCACCTTGCGCAGGAAGTCGGAGAAGTCGACGAACTTCCCCTTCTCCTTGCGCGCCTTGATGATCGCCTCGACCACGTTCGCGCCGACGTTGCGGATCGCGCCCAGGCCGAAGCGGATGTCGTCGCCGACCGCGACGAACTCGCGCTCGGACTCGTTGACGTCCGGCGGCAGCACGGTGATGCCCATGCGCCGGCACTCGGCGAGGTAGATCGCCGACTTGTCCTTGTTGTCGGAGTTCGTGGTGAGCAGGGCGGCCATGTACTCGCCGGGGAAGTTCGCCTTCAGGTAGGCGGTCCAGTACGCGATCAGGCCGTAGGCGGCGGAGTGCGCCTTGTTGAACGCGTAGTCGGCGAACGGGACCAGGATGTCCCACAGCGTCTTGATGGACTCGGGCGAGTAGCCGTTGTCCAGCATGCCCTTCTCGAAGCCCTCGAACTCCTTGTCGAGGATCTCCTTCTTCTTCTTGCCCATCGCGCGGCGGAGCAGGTCCGCTTGGGCCAGCGAGTAGCCCGCGACCTTCCGCGCGATCGCCATGACCTGCTCCTGGTAGACGATCAGGCCGTAGGTCGTGTCCAGAATCTCGGCCAGCGGCTCTTCGAGCTCCTTGTGGATGGGCACGATCTCCTGCTGCTTGTTCTTGCGCAGCGCGTAGTTCGTGTGCGAGTTCGCGCCCATCGGGCCCGGCCGGTACAGGGCGATGACGGCGGAGACGTCCTCGAAGTTGTCCGGGCGCATCAGGCGCAGGAGGTCGCGCAGCGCGCCACCGTCGAGCTGGAACACGCCCAGGGTGTCGCCGCGGCCGAGCAGCTCGTAGGTCTTCTTGTCGTCCAGCGGCACCTGGGTGATGTCGACGTCGCCCTTGCCGTTGAGCTTGATGTTCTTCAGGGCGTCGTCGATGGTGGTGAGGTTGCTCAGGCCCAGGAAGTCCATCTTGAGC
Organism: Saccharothrix sp. NPDC042600; assembly: GCF_040647305.1. Classification (NCBI taxonomy): domain Bacteria; kingdom Bacillati; phylum Actinomycetota; class Actinomycetes; order Pseudonocardiales; family Pseudonocardiaceae; genus Saccharothrix; species Saccharothrix sp. NPDC042600. The sequence goes on from NZ_JBEZBW010000147.1 coordinate 12,529, forward strand.
AGGCCGAGCGTCTCGCACGTCGGGTAGTCGAACTGCGTGATGATCGACCCGTCCTGCGGGCGCATCCACACCGGGATGTGGTCCATCAGCGGTTCCGCGGACATGATCACCGCGCAGGCGTGGACGCCCGCGTTGCGGATCAGGCCCTCCAGGCCGCGGCCGGTGTCGATGATCTCCTTGACCTGCGGGTCGGTCTCGTAGAGGGCGCGGACCTCGGCGGCCTCGGAGTAGCGCTTGTGCGACGGGTCGAACACGCCGGACAGCGGGATGTCCTTGCCCATCACGGCGGGCGGCATCGCCTTGGAGATGCGGTCGGCCACCGCGTAACCGGGCTGGCCGTACAGGACGCGGGCGGAGTCCTTGATGGCCGCCTTCGCCTTGATGGTGCCGAACGTGATCACCTGGGCGACCTTGTCCTGGCCCCACTTCTCGGTGACGTACCGGATCACGTCACCGCGCCGGCGCTCGTCGAAGTCGATGTCGATGTCGGGCGGCGACACGCGGTCGGGGTTGAGGAACCGCTCGAAGATCAGGCCGTGGGCCAGCGGGTCCAGGTCGGTGATGCCCATCGCGTAGGCGATCAGCGCGCCCGCGGCGGACCCGCGGCCCGGACCGACGCGGATGCCGTTCTCCTTGGCCCAGTTGATGAAGTCCGCGACCACCAGGAAGTAGGAGGGGAACCCCATCTGGAGGATGACGCCGATCTCGAACTCGACCTGCTTCTCGTGGACCTCGTCCACGCCCTCCGGGAACCGGCGGCGCATGCCCTCCCAGACCTGCTCGCGGAAGTACTCGGCCTCGGTCTTGCCGTCCGGGATCGGGTAGCGCGGCATGAGGTTCTGGAAGGCGAACATGCCGGTGGTGTCCACCTTCTCGGCCACCAGCAGGGTGTTGCGGCACCCCTCCTGCCAGGCGTCGGAGGAGTCGATCGCGCGCATCTCGGCGGGCGACTTCAGGTAGTAGCCCGAGCCGTCGAACTTGAACCGGGTCGGGTCCTGGAGGGTCTTGCCGGTCTGCACGCACAGCAGCGCGTCGTGGGCCTCGCGGTCCTCGGCGTAGGTGTAGTGGCTGTCGTTGGTGACGACGAACGGGATGGCCAGCTTCTTCGAGATCTCCAGCAGGCCGCCGCGGACCCGGCTCTCGATCTCGATGCCGTGGTCCATCAGCTCGACGAAGAAGTTCTCGGCGCCGTAGATGTCGCGCCACTTGGCGGCGGCCTCCAGCGCCTCCTTCTCGTGGCCCAGCCGCAGCCGGGTCTGCACCTCGCCGGACGGGCAGCCGGTGGTCGCCATCAGGCCGGCCGAGTGCTCGGCGACCAGCTCGGCGTCCATGCGCGGCCACTTGCCCAGCTGGCCCTCGGTGGAGGCGCGGCTGGACAGCTTCATCAGGTTGTGCAGGCCCTCGTTGTTCCGGGCCCAGATCGTCTGGTGCGTGTACGCGCCGCTGGCGGAGACGTCGTCGGCCTTCTGCCCGGGGTCGCCCCACAGGACGCGCTTCTTGTTGAACCGGGAGTCGGGCGCCATGTAGGCCTCGATCCCGACCACGGGCTTGATGCCGGCCGCCGTCGCCTGCTTGAAGAAGTCGTAGGCGCCGTACATGTTGCCGTGGTCGGTGATGGCGGCGGCGGTCATGCCGAGGCGCTCGCACTCGGCGAACATGTCCTTCAGCTTCGCCGCGCCGTCGAGCATCGAGTACTCGGTGTGCACGTGGAGGTGCACAAACGAGTCCGCCACCATGCCTCCTCGAAGATCGAAACTGCCCGGTGGGAAGGCACGGGCAAGACTGCCTCCGACCCTACATCTCGCGGCCTCGGCGAGCGCACCCACGGGGCCTGTCCCAGAACCGATTTTCCCGCACCCGGGGGACGCGGTCGCGCACCACCGACGGGCATGTCGCGCACCGGACGACAGCCGGCGGGCACGGGTGCGGCGGCAGGCGCAGCTCGGCCCCCGCCGCAACGCAGCCCGGCCCAGCGGGCGGGCGCGGCGGTGTGCGGC
>NZ_JBEZBW010000148.1:0-14129 GCF_040647305.1 Saccharothrix sp. NPDC042600
GCAAAAACTTTTTGGCCCGACCCCCGAAAAGTGTGGTAGCCCTTCGGGCAGGTCATACGGTGGGGAACACGAAGGCCCCTTGTGGCTGGGAGCCCAAGCCAAAAGCACGCCGCTGCGCGGCGGGGCGCCGCGCTTCGCGCGAGCGGAAGGCGCGCCGGTGGTGGCGGAGAGGGGCGGGTGGCGGAGAGGGGCGGGTGAGCGGCGGGAAGGGTGGGTGTGGCGATCAAGGCCACATTCGGCCCTGCCCCCGGTAACGGCTACCAACGGTGACCGATAAGGGGGCATGTACGTCGCATCCGTCCGACCCACCAACCACATCCGGGGCAAGGTCCCCGGCACCGTGGTGGCGTTGGGCACGGTCAGTCTGCTGACCGACGTCTCCGCCGAGATGGTGACCGCGTTCATGCCGGTCTACCTGGTGTTCACGCTCCAGATGAGCTACGCCCAGTTCGGCATCCTCGACGGTCTCTACACGGGTGCGACCGCCGTCCTCCGCCTGGTCGGCGGGCACGTCTCCGACAAGACCCACCGGCACAAGGCCGTCGCCGCGTGCGGTTACGGACTGTCCGCGGTCACCAAATTGCTCTTTCCGCTCGTCGGCGCCAACGCGTTCGGCATCGGTGCGACCATGGCTGCCGACCGGGCCGGCAAAGGGCTTCGGACCGCTCCTCGTGACGCCCTGATCTCGCTCGCCACTCCTCCCGAGCGGCTCGGCGCGGCGTTCGGGGTGCACCGCACGATGGACACCGTCGGCGCGCTCCTCGGGCCGCTCGTCACCTTCCTGCTGCTCCACCAGATCGGGATGGTCGCGGGCCCGGTGTTCGTGGTCAGCGCGTGTTTCGCCGCGGTCGGGTTGATCGTGCTCATCGCGTTCGTCCGGGAGAACCGCCGCGTCACCCGGCCCGGACCCCGGCCCTCCGTCAAGGCCGGGCTGGCGCTGCTCCGGCAAGCGGGTTACCGCAAGGTCGCCATCGTCGCCGCCGTCCTCGGGTTGGCGACGCTGTCCGACGCGTTCGTGTTCATCCTCGTGCAGAAGTCCACCGACATCTCCCCCGGTCTGCTGCCGCTCCTGCCGCTGGGCACCGCCCTGGTCTTCCTGCTCGCGGCGACACCCGTCGGGTTGCTCGCCGACCGGGTCGGCCGGTGGCGGGTGTTCCTGGTCGGGCACGTGTTGTTGCTCGCCGTGTACGTCCTCCTGCTCACCCCCGGGTCGGGGTACCTCGGGATGGGGATCGCGTTGGCGCTGCACGGCCTGTTCTACGCCGCGACCGACGGTGTGCTCTCCGCGCGCATCAGCACGCTCGTTCCCGAATCCTTGCGGGCTTCGGGGTTGTCCGTCATCCAGACGGGGCAGGCGCTCACCCGGCTGGTCTCTTCCGTCGCGTTCGGCTTCCTGCTCCAGTTCGCGGCGTTCGGCACGGCCGTCCACAGCGCCATCGGGGCGCTCGTCCTCGCCCTGGTGATTGCTTGGCGGATGGCCTGATCCCGCGCCCCTGAACCGATATCGTGGACGCTTCACCGGGTTCGGGGAGGAACCGCAGGAGCCGCCGTGAAGCGACCGTGGTGGGTCGTCCAGCTGTTCTGGGCCGCGCCGCTGCTGGTGGGCGTGTCCTGTTTCGTCATGTGGTTGCTGTTGTTGGGCAACAAGGGTGAGGGCATCGCCGACGCCGTGTCGCTGCTCGTCGGCACGGCGTCCCTCATCGTGACCGTGCTGGGCTTCCAGCACTCCGGCACGGTCCGCACAACTGCGGTCGAACGGATCCGCAAGCCCCTGCCGCGCTGGGTGTTCGCCGCCGTCCCGGCGCTGCTCGGGGTGCTCGGCGGGCTCGGGTTCTGGCTGGTCGTGGTCAAGCCGGACGTGCCGGTCACCGACCTGGTCGAGTTGTCCAACGCCGAGGACATGGCCGACGGCGAGCAGGCCAGCTTCCGGGTGCCGGGCAGCCCACCCGAACGGCGGTACCTGTTCGTCACGCCGACCCTGGTCAACCACGAGAAGGTCGGCGACTGCGTGGGCTCGGCGCGGCTGACCGTGACCCTCGTGCGCGACGGCCGCAAGGACGCGCCGCTGGAGGACCGGCTGTCCGGCCGCGAGATCCGGCTCGACCTGCGCGGCACCGCGCGCGAGGCCCGGGTGCTGGTCGAGCTGTCCATGCCGGACGAGGCGTGCCGGGTCGACCTGGGCGTCACCGAAGCCGTGCTTTACAACTGACAGGCCCAGCAACCGACGCGCCGGCAACCGGCGCGCTCGACGACCGAGAGGACAACCAGCATGTGGAGACGGGTCGCCGCGCTGGGCTCCGCCCTGTCACTGCTCTCGGCGTGCTCCCTGCCGCCCGCGACGCCGTCCGCGCCGCCGGTGGCGTCCGACCGCCCGCTCAACGTCGGCGTCGGCACGGACATCCCCGGCCTGGCCCTGCTCAACCCGGACACCCACGAGCGGCGCGGGTTCGACGTGGACCTCTACCGGTGGCTGGGCCACAACACCGACCCGGAGTTCACGCCGGTCGAAGTGGACGTCATCATCGCCCAGCGGGTCAACGCGCTCGCGCAGGGCCGCGTGCAGATGGTCGTGCACACGTTCTCGATCACCGACGAGCGGCGCGGCAAGATCGGGTTCGCCGGGCCGTACCTGCTGTCCAAGCAGGGTTTCCTGGTCCGCTCGGACTTCGACCGGCCGATCCGCACCCTGGACGACCTGGCGGGCCTGACGGTGTGCACCCAGTCCGGCAGCACGTCCTACGACCAGCTCACCGCGGGCGCGCTGAGGGACCGGGTCACCACGACCACCGAGATCGGCACCCGGCAGTGCGTGGACCGCCTCCAGCGCCGGGAGGTCGACGTCGCCTCGACCGACCAGATCATCCTGCACGGCTTCGCGCGGCAGACCCCGGGCCTGAAGGTGCTGGACCTGACCTTCGGCGCGCAGGAGCGCTACGGCGTCGGGCTGCCCAAGCACGACAAGGCGCTGTGCGAGCGGATCACCGACGGCCTCAAGGGGTTCATCACCAACGGCGCGTGGGACCAGTTCTTCCGCGCGAACTTCGGCGACCTGAGCCCCGAGGGCTACAAGCCGGACCCGTACCGGCTCGACCCGTGCCCCTAGAGCACGAGCCGAGCCGGACCGCGGCCTACAGCAAGCCGATCGAGCCGTGCGCGACCGACGGGCCGTGGGTGGTGTCACCCGGGTACGCCGCCGTGTAGCCCTGCAGCAACGTCGCCAACCCGACCAGCAGCGGCACGTTGGCGTCGCACGAGGCGAAGCCGGACGCGTTGGTCACCGCCGTGCACAGCGCCTGGCCCTTCACCGTGCGGAACGCCACCGTCTTGCCCGCCACCGGCTTCCCGGTGTGCGACTCGGTCAACGTGGCGTCCATGCCGCGCACGGTGAACCCGAGCAGCCGCAGCTGGAGCGTGGCGTGCCCGCCGGCCAGCTTCGTCGGCGCGGGCGGCACGGCGTGGATGGCGATGCCGACCGGGTTGACGCCCACGGCGATCGTGTTGACCACCGACAGCGACGTGGTGTCCACAATGGACACCGAGTTGCTGTTGAAGTTCGTCACGTAGGCCTTGGCGCCGTCCGGCGTGAGCGCGACGCTGACCGGCCGGTCACCCACCGGGACGGCCACCAGCGGCGCCATCGCGGGGATGTCCAGCACCGACAGCGAGTCGGCCTCGCTGTTGGTCACGAACGCCCGCGTCCCGTCCGGCGAGATGGCCACGCCGTGCGGGATGAAGCTGACCGGGATCGTGCCGAGCACGGCGTGCGACGCGGTGTCCACGACCGCGACGTTGTTGGAGAACTTGTTGACCACCAGCAACCGGCCGCCGTCGGGCGTCACCGCCACCGCGGTCGGCGTGTTGCCGGTCGAGATCTCGGCGACCTCGGCGTTGGTGAAGGTGTCCACGACGGACACCGTGCCCGCGCCGACCACGTCGTGCGCCACGAACAGCTTCTTGCCGTCCGGCGTGATCGCGACGCCGTCCGCGTTCGGGCCGACGTCGATGGTCGCGGTGGCGGTCAGGGTCGCGGCGTCCACCACGGACACCGTGCCGCCGCGGTAGTTCGACACGTACACGTGGCCGCCGCTGGGCGACACCACCACGCCCGCCGGGCCGTCCCCGACCGGCACCGCGGCGTCGATGGTGTTGGTCGGCGTGTCGATGACCGTGAGCGTGTTGTCGCGGACGTTCGTCACATAGCCGCGCGCACCGTCGAACGCGACGCCGACCCCGTAAGGGGAATCGCCGCCCGCGTCGGACAGGGTGCTGGTCAGGGCGTCGGTCGCCGTGTCGAGGACGGACACGCCGCCCCCGTTGTTGGCGATGTAGCCGAGAACGCGGGTCGGCGCGGCCACGGCCGACGCGGACGGCACGAGCAGGGCGGCGCCCAGGGCTGCGACACCGCACAGCGCGGGCATCTTGCGGATCGGTCTGAGCCGTTCTGTTCCGGGCACGTTCGGCCTCCAAGTCGACTGGGATCCCGCATTGCCCCAATCGCCGTAGCGGCCCCGGCCGTTAGCCAGACCCGGAAGCCCGCGCCTGGAACCGGTACACGTGCACCTGGTAGGGCCCGAAGTCGTCCACGATCTTTCCGTTCTCGATGGATACAGTGCGGTTCTCGTCCACGACGGTCGCCGTCCCGGACCGCACCGGCACGCTGATCTCCACCCGGGCCGCGCCGCTGCGGGGGACCGAGGTGTTGCCGTCGGTCTGCGCGATCACCCACTTGGCGTCTTGAGCCTGCTTGTGCAGCACGGAGACCGGGATGCCGTTGTCGCTCTTGGCCGTCACGCCCGGCAGGCTCGCCGCGTTGAGCACCGGCGCGAGCGCCTGCAGCCGCGCGTTGACCGCCTTGACCTTCGCGGTGATCTCCGGCCGGGTCAGGACGCTGGAGTACTCGCCCTTGCCCTCGGTGTAGAAGCTGTGCGCGAAGTAGTTGATGCCGGTGGCCCCGTGCAGGATCGTGTTCCACACGGCGGACTCCACCTGGTCGGGCTCGATGGTCTCGCCGTGCGTGTGCGGGTGGCCGGTCTCGACGAACCCGTACAGCGGCTTGTCCGGGCCGCACCACTTGCGCATGGTGTCGATGACCTCGCCGTAGCTGAACGCGCCCACGCGGTCACCGCGGTCGGGGTGGGTCCACCCGTAGTAGTCCGCCGACGCGATGTCCGCCGCCGAGCAGTAGGTCTTCATGTCCTCTTCGTAGGACTTCTCGACGTACCCGTAGCCCACGCTGCCGCCCGGGGTGCCCATCCACACGCCGAAGTTGATGTAGGTGGGCCGCGACGGGTCCTTGGCGCGGGTCTCGTCGGACTTGGCCAGGATCGCCGACGGCTGCATCTCGGGGTGGAACACGTCGCCGTAGACCTTGTTCATGTCCGGCTCGTCGGCCACCAGGTAGCCGACGTAGTTGTGCTCGTGCCCCTGGTCGCCGAGCACGGTGTCCACGCGCTTGGGATCGACGTAGACCCGCCAGTCGGTCTCGATCAGCCCCTCCCGGCGCAGGTACCACCACTCGTCCTCCCACAGCCCGAGACCGGTGCCGATGCCGATCCCGGGGTAGGCCTTGCCGAGCTTCACGCCGTTCTCGACGCCCGACGGGTCCTGCATCCACACGGTGATCGGGAACACGTTCGGGTCGCCGGTCGGGTTCGGGCCGTTGGCCCACTTCTTGTAGTAGTCGACCACCGGGGCGGGCGGGGCCTGCGGCTGCGGCGGTGCGGCTTCGGCCTCGCACGCGGCGGCGGTGAGCAGAGCGGCCAACGCGAGGTGACGGGCACGAGCCATGTCGTCGTCCTTGGTCAGCGAGCCGGGGGCCGGCTCGACGAGGTGGCGCGGCCACGTGCGGCCAGCACCTGTTTGGCCTTTTCGAAGCCACCGGGTCCGAGGACGCGCATGGCCGTCGTCTTGGCCAAGTATCGGGCGGTGTCCCGGGCCACCCGCAAGGGATGTCCCACGAACCGGTCACGGACCACCACCCGGCGGTCGGGCTCGGGCACGTCGTCCAGCGCGGCGCCGAACGCGGCGCGGTGCGGGGTCGGCGACACGAGCCGGCCCCGGGTGCGGTTGCTCACGTTCCCGCCGTGCACGACCTGGAGCCAGCCCGGCGCGCCGCCCACCGAGACCACCTCGGCGTGCCGGTGCAGCCGGTTGTGCCAGTCGGCCCAGCACGTGATCGGCGCGTCCCAGGACTCCCGCACCGAGGCGAACGCGTTGTCGGCGTCGTGGTGGGCGTACAACCCGGTCGGGCTCTTGACCAGGCCGTTCGCCAGGTACAGCGCGGTGCGCGGCGCGGTCGTGCGGACGGCCTGGAGGCGGGCGACGAAGTCCGCGGCCAGGCCGTCGTCGTTGTCGAGGTTGGTGGTCAGCAGGGCGTCGCCCCTGGTCGGGAAGAGCTTGGCGATGTCCTCCAGGAGCTCCTCGCGGCTGACCTGCTCGCGGAACACGGGCGTGTAGGTCTCGCCGTGCTCGCGGATGCGGTCCTTGAGCCACTCGGGGCTCTCCGGGTCGAAGTAGATGATCCACTTGAAGTTCGCGGACGTCTGCGCGCGCACCGACGGCAGGCAGTACCGCTCGAACAGCCCGACGCGCTCGGTCAACCACCCCTCCCGCGCCCGGACGACGCTCTCCGCGCCGACCGAGGGCAGGTTGAAGCGCGTCAGCACAACGTGGTCCATCCGGAGACCCCTTCCCGTCGACCGGTACATCGGGATCCGGGGCCGGTCGTTATCGCCGCCGAGTTAACGATCCGTGCCCGGCCGCGATGTGTAGGACGTGACTCAAGCCCCGACACGACCCACGGTCGACGTCGTCATCCCCTGCTACAACTACGCGAGGTTCCTGCGGGCCTGTGTGCGCAGCGTGCTCGACCAGCCCGGCGTGGACGTGCGGGTGCTGATCATCGACGACACGTCGAGCGACGAGACGCCGCAGGTCATGGCGGAGCTGATGCAGGACCCGCGGGTCGAGGGCCGCCGCCACGAGGTCAACAGGGGCCACATCGCGACCTACAACGAGGGCCTGCTCGAATGGGCCAAGGCCGACTACACGGTGCTGCTGTCCGCTGACGACCTGTTGGCGCCGGGCGCGCTCGCCCGCGCCGCCGCGGTCTTCGAGGCGAACCCGAACGTCGGCATGGTCTACGGGCGGGTCGTGTACTACACCGCCGACGGAGTCGACGATCGGACCGCAGCCCACGACGACCCGGTCCTGCCGAAGATCCTGACGCCGCCGGCGGGCACGACGGTGTGGTCCGGTGTGGACTGGATCGAGAACCGGTGCCGCACCGGGCAGAACGTGCTGTCCTCCCCCGAGGCCGTGGTGCGCACGTCGGTGCAGCACCGGGTCGGCGGCTACCGGCCGGACCTGCCGCACGCCGGCGACCTGGAGATGTGGATGCGCATCGCCGCCGTGTCGGACATCGGTTACGTGCGCGGCAAGCCCGCCGCGTACTACCGGGTGCACCAGCAGAGCATGTTCCGCACGCAGTTCTCGTCGGTGTTCGCCGACCTGGAGCAGCGACAGGCCGTGTTCGACCGGTTCTTCTCCGAGCACCCCGACCTGCCGCCGCGCCTGAAGCACCTGGCCGACCGGTCGATCGCGAAGGACGCCCTGTGGCGGGCCGTGCGCGCCTACGACCGGGACAAGCTGGCCGAGATCCCGGTCGAGGAGCTGGTGGACTTCGCCCGGTCGGTCTACCCGCACGCCGAGCGGCTGCCGGAGTACCGGGCGCTGAAGCGGCGCAAGGCGCTGGGCGCGAAGCTGTGCAGCCGCACCCAGGTCTTCGTCGGCGCGCACCTGGTCAAGCGCGGTCGCGGCCTGGTCGGCAAGCAGGTCTGGAAGTGGCGCGGCCAGTGACCACGCTGGAGCGCAAGGTCAGCTCGGCGATCCGGTGGAGCGCGATCAACAGCCTGCTCCAGCGGGTCTCCCAGGTCGGCGTCGGCATCCTGTTGGCGCGGCTGATCGCGCCCGAGCAGTTCGGCGTGTTCGCGGTCGCCCTGGTGGTGCTCAACATCGTGATGAGCGTCAGCGAGATGGGCGTGAGCGTCGCGCTGGTGCGCACGGACGAGCCGGTGCGCGAGATCGCGCCCACGGTGACCACGCTGTCGATCCTGTCCGGTTGTCTGTTGTGCGGCATTTGCGTGCTCGGCGCGCCGTTCTTCGCCGACGCGATGGGCACACCGCAGGCCACGGGCGTGATCCAGCTCATGTCGGTGGCGTTGGTGATCGCGGGCGCTTCGGCCGTGCCGGGCGCGTTGCTGCAACGGGAGTTGCGGCAGGACCACAAGTTCGCGGCCGACACGTCGGCGTTCGTCGTTGGCACGACCGTCGTGGTGGTGCTGGCCGTCCTCGGGTTCGGGGCGTGGAGCCTGGCGTGGTCGCGCATCGCGACCAACCTGACCGCGGCCGTCGTGATGTTCGCGTTCACCAAGGAGCGCTACCGGCCGGGGTTCGACCCGCGGCGGGCGCGCGAGGTGCTGGGGTTCGGGCTGCCGCTGGCGGGGGCGTCGCTGCTGATCTTCGGCGTGCTCAACGTGGACAGCATCATCGTGGGCAGCGTGCTGGGCACGGTGCCGCTGGGCTTCTACCTGCTGGCGACGAACCTCGCGAACTGGCCGGTGGGTGCGTTCTCACAGCCGGTGCGCAGCGTGTCGCTGGCGGCGTTCTCCAAGCTGCGTGACGACCCGGAGGCGTTCCAACGGGCGTTCGGGCGCGCTTTGGGGTTGTTGGCGCTGTTCACCGTGCCGGCGTGCGTGCTGTTGGCGTCGTTGGCCGACCCGTTGGTGCGCACGGTCTACGGCGAGCGGTGGGCTCCCGCGGCGGCGGCGTTGGCGGCTTTGGTGTTGCTGGGCGCGATGCGGGTGGCGTTGGAGCTGGGGTACGACTACCTGGCCAGTGCCGGACGGTCGCGGGCCATCCTGGTGATCCACGTGGTGTGGTTGGCCGCCTTGGTGCCGTTGCTGGCGTTGGGTGCGCACCTGGACGGCATCCGCGGTGTCGCTTTGGCGCAGAGCGTCGTGGTCTTGGTCTTCATCGTGCCCGCTTACCTGATCGCGTTCCGGCCCTACGGAGTTCGGGCGCGGGCGTTGGGCGTGGCGGTGGCACGGCCCGTGGTCGGCGGTGTCGTGATGGTGGCCGTGGCGCTGGGCGTGCAGTGGTTCGTCGCGGACCCGTTGTGGCGCTTGATCGTCGGTGGCGCGCTGTCGCTGTTGGCCTACACGGCCGTCGTCTTCCCGCTGCGCCACGAGGCGCTCGGCCTGCTGCGGAGGGGTTAGCCCGTGAAGCCTGTCCAGGTGTTCCGACGTCGGGCGCACCAGGTGTCGCGCATCGTGCGGGAACAGGGGTTGCGCACCCTGAGCGCGCGGGCGCTGCGCACGGCGGCCAAGCGGCTGGGCGCGGACGCGGAGGTCTTCCCGGTGCGGCTGGAGGACGTGCGGGCGGCGGACGTGTCCGCGCGCAAGCCCGTCGTGGTGCCGCCGGTGCCGGCGGACGGGTCGCTGACGATCAACTGGATCAGCACGCCGCCCGCGCCGGGGTCCGGCGGCCACACCACGATGTTCCGGCTGGTCCAGCACCTGGAGTCGCTGGGCCACACGTGCCGGCTGTACCTGTACGACGTGTACGGCAGCCGGGCGGTGGACCACGAGCCGGTGATCCGCGCGGCGTACCCGGGGTTCCGGGGCGGGGTGTTCGACGTGACGGACGGCATGGCCGACGCGCACGCGGTCTTCGCCACGGCGTGGATGACCGCCTACCCGGCGTTCAACGACCCCTGCGCCGGCAAGCGGTTCTACCTGGTGCAGGACTACGAGCCGTGGTTCTTCCCGGTGGGCGGGCTGTCCGCGCTGGCGGAGAACACCTACCGGATGGGCTTCCACGGCTTCACCGCGGGCCGGTTCCTGGCGGAGAAGCTGCGGACCGACGTGGGCATGCCGGCGGACTGGTTCGACTTCGGCTGCGACGCGGACCGGTACCACCTGCGCGACGACGCCGTGCGCGACGGTGTCGTGTTCTACGCGCGGCGGCTCGCGCCCCGGCGGGCGATCGAGATCGGGTTGCTGGCGCTGGAGGTCTTCGCCGAGCGGCACCCGGACGTGGTGATCCACACCTACGGCGAGAAGATCGGGTCGTTGGGGCCGAAGCACGTGGACCACGGCCTGGTCACGCCGGACGAGCTGAACGCCATCTACAACCGTTGCTACGCCGGGTTGACGCTGTCGATGACGAACGTCTCGTTGGTGCCGCACGAGATGCTCGCGGCGGGGTGCGTCCCCGTGGTGAACGAGGCCGGGCACAACCGGGTCGTGCTGGACAACGACCACGTGCGCTACGCCCCGGCGACCCCGCACGACCTGGCGCGGGCGTTGTCCGATGTGGTCACCACGCCGGACTTCGCGGCGGTGGCCCGCGCGGCGGCGGCGAGCGTGTCGGGGAGGTCCTGGGACGCCGCCGGGCACGAGCTGGAGAAGGTCCTGCGCCGGGAACTGCTCGTCTAGATCGGCGAGGGCGAGGTGGCGTCCCTGATGACCAGGGTCGCGTCGCTCCGGCCGTCCGCGGGGACCGTGTGGATGGACGCCAGCTTGGCGTCCTTGGGCACCGCGGAGAACGCCAGGCGGTCGTTGTCGAGCCAGGTGGCCTGGTCGTCCACGCCCGCCGTGCCGGGCAGGCGGCGTTCCTCACCGGTGGCCAGGTCCAGGACGGCCAGGTCCCAGGGGCCCAGGCGGCCGATGCGCTTCTTGTAGGCCACCTTGGTGCCGTCGGGCGACAGCGACGGGCACTCGGCGTCGCGGCGCAGTGACGTGACGCGACGGTCGTGGAGGTCGCCCTTGACCAGCCAGGTGAAACCGCCGGAGGCGAGGGTGGCGTAGAAGGTGCGGTCGTCGGCGGCGACCGTGAGGCCCCAGTAGTTGACGTCCTGGGCGGTGTGGGGCTTGCCCTCCACCTCGGCGGCGAAGCCCTCCAGGGACTCGACCACCTCGCCGGTCCGCAGGTCGAAGTAGCCGGTGCGGGTGGAGAAGCCGCCCGGGACCAGGTAGGAGTCGCCGGTCACGAACGACGTCCACGACACGACCCGGCCGGAGGCCGAGACCTTGGCCCGGCTCGGCACGCCCGGCAGCGGCACGGTGCGGACCACGGCCCCGTCGCGGGTGATCTCCGCCGCGTAGGTGGGTCCGGGACCGGCCAGGCGCAGGCACACCGTGGTGCCACCGGCCCGGTACACGCGCTGGCAGGCAAGGTCGGTGCCGTCGCGGGTGTCGGGGGCGGCCAGGGCGACCCGCTCCACGCGGCTGCGGCCGTCGGCCAGCTCCACGAACATCAGGTCGGCGTCCACCGCGGCGGTCGGCGCCGTGGGTTGACCCCGGACAACCGTCGTCACGTACACCACGCCGGCCCCGACGACCAGTACGATGGCCAGGACGGCGAGCACCACGCGACGCGAGCCCAAAGTCCATCACCACCTGTAACGACCGGGCCGGAGTCGGCCGATTTCTACAGTAACAAGACCCTGCGGCACGCGACTCAGGGTGGATGCGGATCGGGGAGCGGATGGACTTCTGGGGTGCCGTGCGGACGCTGCGGAGGCGGTGGTACATCGCCGTGCCGTCGGCGTTCGTCGCTGTCGCGGTGGCCATGGGCATCTTCGTCTCGATCCCGACCCGCTACCAGTCCTCCGGCGTGATGGTGCTGACCACGCCGGCGGCCGGCGGCACGTTCTCGCAGAAGGTCACGCCGGAAGAAGCGGTGAAGATCAACCCGCTGCTGGCCTTCGACGGCAGCCTGGCCACGACGTCGCAGATCCTGTCCCAGATCCTGGCCGACCCGAAGACCCGCGAGAAGCTCGGCATCGTCAAGGACTCGCCGCTGAACTACACCGCGACCGGCGGCGGCCAGAACGGCCCGTTCCTGTTCGTCACGGCGGACAGCGACACCCCCGAGGCGGCCGAGAAGATGGTCACCACGGTCCTGGAGTTCGCGACCAAGGAGCTGGACGACCAGCAACGCAAGCTCAAGGCGCCGGAGTCGACGTTCATCACCTCGCAGGTGATCGTGAACCCGACCGAGGCGGAGGCGCAGATCGGCGGGAAGGTGCGCTACGCGGGCGCCGCGTTCGTGCTGCTGATGCTGCTGACGACCGCGGCGACCTTCGGCTCGGACAGCATCCTGAACCACCTCCGCCGCCGCCGCGAAGCCGCGGCCAAGGCCGCCGGCGACGCCGACCCGAAGGCCGACGACGACGCCAAGCCCACCGACGAGCCCCGACCCGAACCGCCCGCCCGACCGACCGCCACGTCCGCCACCGCCAACCCGGCTCCGCCCGGCGGGCCCGGTTCCGTCGGCGCACCGGGCCCGGCCGGCGTGCCCGGTTCCACTGGCGCACCGGGCCCCGGGTCGAACGGTCAACAGCGCCCGGTGGTCGGTGGTCAGCCCGCCACGCACCCCGGCCCCGGCCAGCCGGTGCCCAACGGCGCGCAGCGGCGTCCTCCGGGCCCGCCCGTGCACCGGCCCACGGCCAGTGAGCAGACGGTCAAGGTGCAGGCCCCGAAGGCCCCGGCCCCCAAGGCCCAGCCGACCGCCAGCGAGAAGACGGTGAAGATCGCCGTGCCGCCGCCCAAACCGGCATGGCCGACCAACGACGACGGCTCTTGACCGCCCAGGAGACGCGCGTCCGGCAGCGTGCGGACGGGGCCACGCTCGTCTGCGTGTACCTCCTCGCCCTGCTGATCGTCCCGGCCCGCCTGGTGCTGTCGTTCGTGCCGATGACCCTGCCGCCGGCGCTCGTGGTGGCGTTGCTGCTGGGCGTGCTGTGGCTGTCGGCGCAGATGGTGGACACGCTCGGCATGGGCAAGGGCCGCAACGTCGTCCGGTTCGCCATCGGGCTCTACCTGGCCGGGCACCTCGCGACCTACGCCGTGGCCACGCGGCGGTGGTTGCCGACCGACGAGCTGACCGTGGCCGACTCCAGCATCGTGCGGATCACCGCCACCATCGCGCTCGCGGTGTTCATCTGCGACGCCGTGCGCACCAAGGAACGGCTGGACAAGGTCCTCAAGCTCATCCTCGGGTGCGCGGCGGTGATCGCGTTCGTCGGCCTGGTGCAGTTCGGGCTCGGGGTGGACCTGGCGAGCTACGTCAGCATCCCCGGCCTGCGGGCGCAGGAGAACGGCTACGCGGTCATGGAGTCGCGGTCGATCTTCCGCCGGCCCACCGGCACCACCAACCACCCCATCGAGTACGGCCTGATCTGCGCGATGGCCGTCCCCCTGGGCGCGCACTACGTCTTCCGGGCGAGGGACGAGGGCACACCGTACGTGCGGTGGCTGGTGTGCCTGGCCCTGGTCGGCCTGGGCGCGATGACCGCCCTGTCCCGCACGGCGATCCTGGGCATGACCGTCGCCGGGATCATCATGGTGATCACCCTCCCCCGCCGGCAGCGCGTCACGGCGGCGATCGTGGGCGGCGGGTTCTTCCTGGGCGCGGCCGTCGCGGTGCCAGGGCTGTTCGGCACCTTGCGCGGCATGTTCTCCAACATCGAGGACGACCCGAGCGTGAAGGCCAGGACCGCGGACTACGCGGCGGCCGCCGAGCAGATCGACCTTAACCCGTGGCTGGGCAGGGGTTTCGGGACCTTCCTGCCGACGAAGTACACGATCCTGGACAACCAGTTCCTGCTGACGTTGATCGAGAACGGGTACCTGGGCCTGTTCGCGCTGATCGGGATGTTCCTGGCGGCGGCGTACGCGGTGGTGCGGGTCCGGATGATCAGCGAGGACGAGCACCTGCGCGGCTTGGCGGCGTGCGCGCTGTCGGCGGTGCTGGCAGGCGGGATCGCGTCGATCACGTTCGACTTGCTGGGCTTCGGAGTGGCAACCGGACTGGTCTTCGCCTACATCGGGCTGGCGGGAGCGATGCTGCGAATAGCCCGCGAGCAACGAGCGAACGAGACCCAATCCCCCACACCCTGACCACTTCGCCGCGAAGCGGCGTCTTCCGCCGCGAAGCGGCGTCTTCCGCCGCGCAGCGGCGTGCTTTTGGTGGTTCGGGCTCCCAGCCACAAGGGGCCTTCGTGTTCCCCACCGTATGACCTGCCCGAAGGGCTACCACAGATTGCCGGGGTCGGGCCAAAAAGT
>NZ_JBEZBW010000149.1:0-14100 GCF_040647305.1 Saccharothrix sp. NPDC042600
CGTCCGCCAGGAACTGCTGCAACGCCCGGTGCAGCATCGGGCCGCGCCAGACGACCGGGGTGTTGCCGGGCGTGAACATGCCGATGGAGCTGAGCGCGGCGGGCGGTCGGGGATGTCGGTGGGGCGTGGGATGATGGAAGTGGGGGCCGGAGGCCGGCCCTGCCGCTACTTGTCGCAGTTCTCCGCCTGGCCGGCGGCCTCCCGGAAGTCGTCGGGTAGGGAGACCAGCGAGACCTGTTCCACGCCGTCGTTCATCATCGTCACGGCCTCGGTCAGGTGCTGGTTCACCGCCGCGAAGATCTCCAGCGTCATCTCCGGCGCCTCGTCCACCGTGGACTTCGCCAGCGTGAACTTGTCGCGCGCCTTCGACAGGGGTTCGAGGATGACCTCCACCGCCGTGTCCGCCGCGACCACCGGGGCGGGTGTCAGCTCATCGAGGTCGTGGACGGCCACGTTCAGCACGTCGACCACGCGCCCGAGGGACGTGCTGAGCGCCTTCTTCGCCTCCGCCGGGTCGGCCGGCGGCGCGTCCAGGGTGTAACCGCCGGACGCGCTGAGGTAGTTCGCCACGCCGCAGAAGTTGTTCATCCAGCGCACGACCTCGGCGTCCGCCTTGGCGGTGGTCACGTCGGCCGCGACCGGGTTGCCGGCCACCGGCGTCGCACACGCGGCCGTCGTCGCCAGGACCAGCGCGGGCCACACAACACGCTTCACCGCCATGTTGTACCCCACGCATCACCCGATGGTGGTCAGCAACATGACAACCGGGCGAAAACTCCGCCACGATGGGCTACCTCATGTCCGTCACAGTGGAAGTCGCGGACGGCGTCGCGGTCGTCCGGCTCGACCAGGACCCGCCCGCCCGGCTGCGCGCGCTGCTGCCGACGTTGACCGGTGTGCGCGGGCTCGTGCTGCACGCCTGCCCGTGCGAGGTGTCGCCCGCGTCGGTGCGGGGTGTCGTCGGGGTGCCGCCGTCCGCACGGCGTGCGCACGACCGGGAGTTGCGGGCGTTGCGCGAGGAGTTGGCGGAGTTGCCGGTGCCGGTGGTGGCGGCGATCGGGCGCAGCGCGTCGGGGGACCTCGCGGTGCTGGCCGACGCCTGCGACCGCCGGGTGCTGGCCGAGGGCGGCGACCTGGTCCGGGTGACCGGCGGTGGTGTGGTGGTGGCGCGGCGGGTCGATGCCGACGAAGCGTTGCGCACGGGGCTGGTGGACCGGGTCGTCGCGCCCGCCCAGGTCCTGTCGGCCGCGGTGGAGCTTGCAAAGGAGTGCAAGTCCACGCAAGATTCACGCAAGTCCTGCCGTATAGTTGCTCCATGACGCAACGGCGGTTGGCTGAAGTGGCCGCGAAGGTCGGCGTGAGCGAGGCGACGGTGAGCCGCGTCCTCAACGGGAAGCCCGGCGTGTCCGACGCGACCAGGTCCGCGGTCCTCACGGCGCTGGACGTGCTCGGGTACGAGCGGCCCACGCAGTTGCGCGGGGAACGCGCCCGGCTGGTCGGCCTGGTGCTGCCCGAGCTGCAGAACCCGATCTTCCCCGCCTTCGCCGACGTCGTCGGCAACGCCCTCGCGCAACGCGGCTTCACCCCGGTGCTGTGCACCCGGACCGCCGGCGGCGTGTCCGAGGCGGACTACCTGGAGCTGCTGTTCGAGCAGCACGTGTCCGGCGTCGTGTTCGCCGGTGGGCAGTACGCGCAGGCCGACGCGTCGCACGAGCACTACCACCAGATGATCCGGCGCAAGCTGCCCGCGGTGCTGGTGAACGCCGCCGTGGACGACCTGGGATTCCCGCGCGTGTCCTGCGACGACGCGGTGGCCGTGGAGCAGGCCTTCGGGCACCTGGTCGCCCTGGGGCACCGGCGGATCGGGGCGGTGCTGGGGCCGACCGACCACATGCCGTCGCGGCGCAAGCTGGCGGCGTTGATGTTGTGCGCGGAGGCGGCCCGGATCGAGCTGGCCGAGGAGCACGCCATGTTCTCGCTGGAGGGCGGGCAGGCGGCGGCGACCCGGCTGGTGCAGCGCGGGGTGACGGCGATCGTGTGCGCCAGCGACCCGTTGGCGCTGGGGGCGATCCGGGCGGTGCGGCGGCAAGGCCTGCGCGTGCCGCACGACGTGTCGGTGGTCGGGTACGACGATTCCGCGTTCATGACCTGCACGGAACCGCCGTTGACGACCGTGCGGCAGCCGATCGAGGCGATGGGGCGGGCGGCGGTGGAGCTGCTCGCGAACCAGATCGCCGGGACGTCGGTGGCGACCGAGGAGCTGCTGTTCGAGCCGGAGCTGGTGGTCCGTTCCTCCACCGCTCCCGCGCCCGCACCCCGCTGAGCGGACACGGCCAGGGGAGTCGCGTTCGGCGTACCGGCGCGAGCTTGAGACATTTGTGCAAGTGATTGGCGAGTGCTGCCCAACTGGAGGAGAAGCGCTTACGGGCCGATGTTGGCAAGTTGCGAGATTTCGTAGACATCTTGCGGCAACCTGTGGGCTGGACCTACCGTGTGCGCCACACCACACGAGGAGGGTCCGCCCCCATGAACTCATTCCGGCTCCGCGGTGTGGCGGGGTTGCTGCTGGCCGGCAGCCTCGCGCTCACCGCCTGTTCCGCCCCCGCCGACACCACCGCCGCCGGCGGCAAGGTCGTCCTGTCGGTCAACGGGCAGCCGCCGCAGACGCAGGCGTTCGAGCGCAAGGTCTTCGACGAGGACGTGGCCGAGTTCGAGGCCGCCAACCCCGACATCGACGTCCAGCCGCACGAGGGCTTCATGGACCCGAAGACGTTCTCCGCCAAGCTCGCCGGCGGCCAACTGGAGGACGTCTTCTACGCCTACTTCACCGACCCCGCCCAGCTCATCGCCCGCCGCCAGGCCGCCGACATCACCGACCACGTCAAGGACCTCCCGCACTACACCGAGATCCGCCGCGAACTCCGCGACGTCTTCACCAAGGACGGCAAGGTCTACGGCGTCCCGACCGCCAACTACTCGATGGGCCTGCTCTACAACCGGCAGCTCTTCCGGCAGGCCGGCCTCGACCCCGACGCCCCGCCGAAGACGTGGGACGAGGTCAAGGAGGCCGCCAGGAAGATCACCGCGCTGGGCGGCGACAAGGTCGGGTTCGCCGAGTACAGCAAGAACAACCAGGGCGGCTGGCACTTCACCGCGTGGATGTACTCCGTCGGCGGCAAGGTCGCCCGCCAGGACGGCGACAAGTGGGTCGCCGACTTCAACGACGACAAGGGTCGCCAGGTCCTCCAGCACCTCAAGGACATGCGCTGGCGGGACGGCACCATGGGCGAGAAGCAGCTCCTGGTCATCGAGGACGTCCAGCAGATGATGGGCGCGGGCCGGCTCGGCATGTACCTCGCCGCCCCCGACAACGTCCCCACGATCGTCAACCAGTTCAAGGGCGACTACGCCGACTACGGCCTGACCGGCATCCCCGAAGGCAAGGGCACGCTCATCGGCGGCGAGGGCTACATGCTCAACCCCAAGGCCACGCCCGAGAAGATCAAGGCCGGCCTGAAGTGGATCGGCTGGAAGTACCTCAACCCCGACCGGTTCGACAAGAACCTCAAGCGGTACAAGGACCAGGGCCAGCCCATCGGTCTGCCCGTGCCGCCCGTCGCCGACATCTGGACCGGTGACATCAAGGCCAAGCAGGCCGAGCTGAAGGCCGCCAACGCCACCGTCCCCGTGCAGAACTTCAAGCCCTACGTGGACGCCACCCCCGCCGGGCAGATCGAACCGCCCAACGCGCAACAGGTCTACGCGATCCTGGACAACGTCGTGCAGGCCGTCCTCACCGACCGCGACGCCGACCCCGCCCAGCTCCTCGCGGACGCGGAAGCCAAGGTGAACCCGGTCCTGGCGCAGGTCAAGTGATGCGCCGCCGCGTCGCGGAGAACCTGACCGCGTACGGGTTCCTGTCCGCCGCCCTGCTGTGCTTCGCGGTGTTCTCCTGGTTCCCGATCGCCCGCGGGGTCGTGCTGGGCTTCCAGCAAGTGGACTTCGTCGCCGCGCCGACGTGGGTCGGCTGGGAGAACTTCGAGCGGCTGTTCGCCGACCCCCTGTTCGCCGTGGCGTGGCGCAACACCCTGCTGTTCACCGTCCTGGCGCTGGTCTTCGGCTTCGCGGCGCCGTTCCTGCTGGCGGTCGTGCTCAACGAGCTGCGGCACTTCAAGGCCTACTTCCGACTGGTGGTCTACCTGCCGGTGATGCTGCCGCCGGTGGTCGCGGCGCTGGTCTGGAAGTGGCTCTACGACCCGGGTCCGGGCCTGCTCAACACCGCGTTGCGCGGGCTCGGCCTCCCGGGCCCGGGCTGGCTGGACGACTCGTCCACCTCGATGCTGTCCCTGGTCCTGGTCGCCACCTGGGCCAACCTCGGCACGGCGACGCTGGTCTACCTGGCGGCGCTGCAATCGATCCCGGGCGAGCTGTACGAGGCGGCGGAACTGGACGGGGCGGGCGTGCTGCGCAGGCTGTGGCACGTCACCGTCCCCCAGACCCGGTTCGTGCTGCTCGTGCTGTTGCTGCTCCAAGTCGTGGCCACCATGCAGGTCTTCACCGAGCCGTACGTGATGACCGGCGGCGGGCCGCAGGACTCCACGGTCACCGTGCTGCTCCTGCTCTACCGGTACGCCTTCTACTACAACGACTTCGGCACCGCGAGCGCGCTGAGCCTGTTGCTGCTGCTGGTCCTCGGCGCGTTCACCGCGCTCTACCTGCGCGTCACGAGGAGGGCCGACGCGTGAGAACCCTTGTCGCGCCGAACCGTTCGCGCGCCGGCTACGCCATCGCCCTCACGTTGACGACGATCGTCGTCACGGTCGTGTTCGTGCTGCCGCTGGTGTGGCTCGTGCTCTCGGCGATGAAACCGGCGGTGGAACTGGCCCGCGTGCCGCCGACCGTGCTGCCGATGACGTGGCAGCCGGAGACCTACGTCGAGGCGTGGCGGCTGATGGACCTCGGCCGCTACTTCGTCAACACCATCGTCGTCGCGATCGGCACGTGGGCCGTTCAGCTCGCGGTCGACGTGCCCGCCGCGTACGCGTTGTCGCGGCTGCGGCCGGTGCTGGGCAAGGGGATCCTCGGCATGATGCTGCTGACGCTGATGATGCCGGCGGCCGTCCTGCTGGTGCCGACCTACCTCACCATCGCCGACCTCGGACTGCTGAACAACCCGGTGGCGCTGTGGCTGCTGGGCGCGGCCAACGCGTTCACCGTGTTCCTGCTCAAGCGCTTCTTCGACCAGTTGCCCGTGGAAGTGCTGGAAGCGGCCAGGATCGACGGCGCGGGCCAGCTCACCATGTTGTGGCGCGTCGTGCTGCCGTTGTCGCGGCCGATCCTGGCCGTGGTGTCCATCTTCGCCGTGGTGGCCGCGTGGAAGGACTTCGTCTGGCCGCTGCTGGTGTTCTCCGACCCCGCGCGGCAGACGCTCAGCGTGGCGTTGCAGCGCTTCGCCCCCGACACGCCCGTCAACCTCATGCTCGCCGGGCTGGTGCTGGCCGGCGCGCCGGTGGTCGGGCTGTTCCTGGTGTTCCAGCGCCACGTCCTGGCGGGGCTGACCGCCGGTGGCGTCAAAGGCTGACTCCTGCTTCAGGGAAGGACCCACATGAACTGGTGGCGCAGTGCGGCCATCTACCAGGTGTACCCGCGCAGCTTCGCCGACGGCAACGGCGACGGCGTCGGCGACCTGGCGGGCCTGCGACAGCGGCTGCCCTACCTCGCCGACCTCGGGGTGGACGCGGTCTGGCTCAGCCCCTGGTACCCCTCCCCGCTGGCCGACGGAGGCTACGACGTCGCCGACTACCGCGACATCGCGCCGGTGTTCGGCACGCTGGTGGAGGCGGAGAAGCTGATCGGCGAGGCGCACGCCCTGGGCCTGCGGATCATCATCGACATCGTCCCGAACCACTGCTCGGACAGGCATCCCTGGTTCCGGGAGGCGCTCGGAGGCGTCGGCCGCGACCGGTTCTGGTTCCACGAGGGCGACGAGCCGCCCAACGACTGGAAGTCCCGCTTCGGCGGCCCGGCGTGGAGCCGCACCCCCGACGGCGCCTGGTACCTGCACCTCTACAGCCCGCACCAGCCCGACCTGAACTGGACCAACCCCGAGGTGCGCGCGGAGTTCGAGGACGTGCTGCGGTTCTGGCTGGACCGGGGCGTCGACGGGTTCCGCATCGACGTGGCCGACGGCCTGGTCAAGGACTTCACCAGGCCCGACGCCGACACGCCGTACTCCGACCAGGACGGCGTCCACGAGATCTACCGGTCGTGGCGGGCGGTGCTGGACGAGTACCCCGACGACCGGGTCTTCGTGGGCGAGATGTGGCTGCCCGACCCGGAGCGCTTCGCGCTCTACCTGCGGCGGGACGAGCTGCACTCGGCGTTCAACTTCGACTTCCTGTGCTGCCCCTGGGACGCCGCCGAGCTGCGCCGGGTCGTGGACGCCACGCTGGCCGCCCACGCCCCGGTGGGCGCCCCGCCGACCTGGGTGCTGTCCAACCACGACGTGACCCGGCACGTGACGAGGTTCGGGCGGGCGGACACGTCGTTCGACTTCGGTCGCCGGCAGCACCTGACCCCCACCGACCTGGAGCTGGGCACGAAGCGGGCGCGCGCGGCGGTGCTGCTGACCTCCGCCCTGCCCGGGTGCGTGTACGTCTACCAGGGCGAGGAGCTGGGCCTGGAGGAGGTGGACGACCTGCCCGACGAGCTGCGGGAGGACCCGGTGTGGGTGCGGTCGGGGCACACGGACCGGGGCCGCGACGGGTGCCGGGTGCCGATCCCGTGGGGTGACGACGGTCCGTCGTGGCTGCCGCGGCCGGCGCGCTGGGCGGGGCTGTCGGTGGCGGCGCAGAGCGGGGACCCGGAGTCGATGCTGTCGCTCTACAAGACCGTGCTGCGGCTGCGCCGGGTGGAGGAGGCGCTGGGTGACGGCGGGTTGACGTGGCTGGACCTCGGGGCCGACGTGGTGGCGTTCACGCGGGAGCCCGGGTTCGCCTGCGTGGTGAACCTGTCGGCGGCGGACGTCGCGCTGCCGGCCCACGAGGAGGTGCTGGTGGCCAGCGGGCCGTTGGCGGGCGGCGCCCTGCCGCCGGACACGGCGGTGTGGCTGCGCGTGGGTTAGTCGCGGGTGGGGCCGAAGGCCCGTTCGACCAGGTTGCACTCCAGCTTGCCGAGCAGGCGCAGGACCTCGGCGCGTTCGGCGTCGTCGCAGCCCTTGGTCGTGGCCCGCTCCAACTCGCCCCACAGCCGCTCGACCTCGCGGTGCAGGGCCTGACTGGCGATCGTGGGTTCGATGATCGACGCCCGGCGGTCCGACGGGTCCGGGACCCGTCGGACGAAGCCCGCCTTCTCCAGGCGCTGGACGGTGCGGGTCATGGTCGCCGAGTCCGAGTCCAGGACGCCGACCAGCTCGGCCTGCCGCGCCGGGCCGCAGTCCCACAGGTGCATCATCACCAGCTCCTGGCCCGGGTGCAGGCCCGCCTTGCGCAGCAACTGGGCCGCGACCATGCGGTGCAGGCGGGCCAGCCGGAAGATCGCGTGGCTGACCGGGCCGGTGCGGGCGGTGGCCGGTACCGGCAGGCTCGTCGGGGTCGCTGTCTGGTCAGCCATGATGACCATGATAGGCCCTCACCAGCGTGATCGTCGTCACTGGCGGAACATTCGGAGCCAGATACCTGTTCGAACAGGTATCCGACTTTGGAGGTTGTGATGACCACCCCGTTCGACGCCCTGGACCTCGCCGGCACCCGCCTGGCCAACCGGATCGTCATGTCGCCGATGACCCGCAGCCGCGCCCACGGCACCGTCCCGACGCCCGCGATGGCCGAGTACTACGCGCAGCGCGCGTCCGCCGGGCTGATCATCACCGAGGGCATCCAGCCCTCCGCCGTGGGACAGGGGTACGTCGACACGCCCGGATTGCACACCGACGAGCAGGTCGCGGGGTGGCGGCGGGTCACCGACGCCGTCCACGCGGCGGGCGGCGTGATCTTCGCGCAGCTCATGCACACCGGGCGCATCGGCCACCCGGACCTGCTGCCCGGCGACCTGCACCCCGTGAGCGCGTCGCCGGTGCGCGCGGCGGGGAGCACGTTCACCGGGACGGCGATGCTGGACAACGTCGTGCCGCGCGAGCTGACGCCGGCCGGGATCGAGGCCACGATCGCCGACTACGCCCAGGCCGCGACCAACGCCATCGCCGCCGGGTTCGACGGCGTCGAGCTGCACGGCGCGAACGGGTACCTGATCCACCAGTTCCTCGCCCCCAACACCAACCGGCGCACCGACGAGTGGGGCGGCTCGGTGGCCAACCGGCTCCGGTTCCCGGTGGCCGTGGTGCGGGCGGTCGCGGAGGCCATCGGGGCGTCGCGCGTGGGTCTGCGGGTGTCGCCGGGGAACCGGTACAACGACATCCACGAGACCGACCACCACGAGGTGTACCCGGCCCTGGTCGACGCCCTCAACCCACTGGGCCTGGCCTACCTGCACGTCTCCGAGTGGGACCGGGAGCTGACCCTGGCGCTGCGCGCGCGCCTCGACACGACCCTGATCCTGAACCCGCGCAACCACGAGGGCGTCACGGAGCCCGCCGACCTGGCGCTGCTGGCCGACGGCACGGCCGACGCGATCGCGTTCGGCGCGCTGTTCCTGGCCAACCCGGACCTGCCCGCGCGCATCGCGGCGAACGGCCCGTACAACACCCCGGACCACACGACCTTCTTCGGCGGCGACGAGCGCGGCTACACCGACTACCCGCCCCTGGCCGCCTGACGCCCCCCCAGGAGACCGGCGCTTCCCACGGTGGAGCGCCGGTCTTGTGCTGTCCGGAAGCCCAATCGGGCAATTCCGCACCCGCAAACGGGCACGGATCGGGCCGTCGGTGTGGGTTCGGGCGGGCTGAGCGGGCAGGAATCGGGCATTGTTCCGGGCGGTGTGGCGCTGGCCACACTGTTGCGGCGGTGTTACACCTTTAGGCACGCCCGAACGGGCAGCCGGGGTCCGAGTGGGCAGAGGAGGTGCGTGGTGCGGGCTGATGAGCGCAAGCGGCGCATCCTCGCTCGGGCGCGGGCCGAGGGGCGGGTGGACGTCGCCGAGATCGCGGCCGAGCTGGCCGTCGCCCAGGAGACCGTGCGGCGCGACCTGCGGCTGCTCGACGAGCACGGGCTGGTGCGCCGCACCCACGGTGGCGCGTTCCCGGTGGAGAGCGCCGGGTTCGAGACCGGGCTGAAGTTCCGGTCCGTCTCGATGGTGCCCGAGAAGCGCCGGATCGCGCGGGCCGCCGCCGATCGGCTCGGGGACGCGGAGACGGTGTTCGTCGACGAGGGCTACACCCCCCAGCTCGTCGCCGAGGCCCTGCCCACCGGCAGGCCGCTGACCGTCATCACCGCGTCGCTGCCCACCGCCGCCGTGCTGTCGGAGGCGCCGTCGGTGACGGTGCTGCTGCTCGGCGGGCGCGTCCGGGGGAGGACGCTGGCCACCGTCGACCACTGGGCCACGCGAATGCTGTCCGAGATGGTGATCGACCTCGCCTACATCGGCGCCAACGGCATCTCCCGCGAGCACGGGCTGACCACGCCCGATCCCGCGGTCGGCGCGGTCAAGGCGCAGGCGCTGGCCGCCGCGCGCCGCAAGGTCTTCGTCGGTGTGCACACGAAGTTCGGGGTGGCGAGCTTCCACCGGTTCGCCGCCGTGCGGGACCTGGAGGCGGTCGTCACCGACTCCGGCCTGCCCTCGGGGGAGGCCCACCGCTATTCGCTGCTCGGGCCCAAAGTCGTCCGGGCGTAGGCACACAACACCCCGTCCCCACCGCCGAGGCCCCCGTTCGAAGGGGGTCTGGTCGGCGCACGCGGCGAGAAAGGCAAGACGATGAAGTCACTGCGATACGGCGGCCTGGCCGCCGCGGTACTCCTCACGGCGACCGCGTGTGCGGGCGCGGGCGGCGGGGGTGGCGGCAGCGACAACTCCATCAACGTGCTGATGGTCAACAACCCCCAGATGCAGGACCTGGAGGAGCTGACCGCGGACCACTTCACCAAGGACACCGGCATCAAGGTCAACTTCACGGTGCTGCCGGAGAACGACGTCCGGGACAAGATCAGCCAGGACTTCTCCAGCCAGGCCGGCCAGTACGACGTGGCGACCATCAGCAACTACGAGACGCCGATCTACGCCAAGAACGGCTGGCTGACGCCGTTGGACGACTACGTCGCCAAGGACACGGCGTTCGACCAGGACGACATCCTCAAGCCGATCCGCGACTCGCTGACCGCCGCCGACGGCAAGGTGTACGCGGAGCCGTTCTACGGCGAGTCGTCGTTCCTGATGTACCGCAAGGACGTGCTGGACGCGAAGAACCTCAAGATGCCGGACAAGCCGACGTGGCAACAGGTCGCCGACATCGCGTCCCAAGTGGACGGTTCGTCGCCGGGTATGAAGGGCATCTGCCTGCGCGGCCAGCCCGGCTGGGGTCAGCTGATGGCTCCGCTGACCACGGTGGTCAACACCTTCGGCGGCACGTGGTTCACCCAGGACTGGCAGGCGCGGGTCAACTCGCCGGAGTTCAGGGAGGCCACCAGGTTCTACGTGGACCTGGTCCGCGCGCACGGTGAGGCCGGCGCGGCGCAGGCCGGGTTCGCCGAGTGCCTTAACGACATGACCCAGGGCAAGGTCGCCATGTGGTACGACGCCACCGTGGCCGCCGGGCTGCTGGAAGCGAACGACTCCCCGGTCAAGGGCAAGCTCGGCTTCGCCCAGGCCCCCGTGGTCAAGACCGAGTCCTCGGCGTGGCTCTACACGTGGGCGTTCGGCATCCAGAAGGCGAGCAAGAAGGCCGACAACGCCTGGAAGTTCATCTCCTGGGCCTCCGGCAAGGGCTACGAGGAGCTGGCGGGCAGGACGCTGGGCTGGTCGCGGGTCCCCGACGGCAAGCGGTCCTCGACCTACCAGCGGCCGGAGTACCTGGCCGCGTCCGGGTCGTTCGCCAAGCAGGCCGAGGCCGCCATCGCGGGCGCGAAGCCGACCGACCCGGGCGTGCAGCCGCGGCCGGTGGCCGGGATCCAGTTCGTCGGCATCCCGGAGTTCACCGACCTGGGCACCCAGGTGTCGCAGAAGATCAGCGGCGCGATCGCCGGGGCGACCAGCGTGGACGCGGCGTTGGACGAGAGCCAGGCGCTGGCCGAGACCGTGGCGAAGAAGTACCGGGGGCAGTGATGCGCAATCCCACGCCGATCGGGTTCGGGAGCTTCGGGTGACCGCGGTCAAGGAACCCGTGGTGGCGACGGCCGGGTCCGTGCCGCCGGTGCGGCCGGTCCGGGTCGGGGCGGCGGCGCGCTGGGTCCGGCGCGCCCCGCTCCTCCCGGCCCTGCTGTTCACCGTCGTCGTCACGCAGTTGCCGTTCGTGGCCACGCTGGTCATCTCGCTGATGCGGTGGAACTCGCTGGACCCCGCCAACCGCGGGTTCGCCGGGCTCGACAACTACGTCGCCGTGTTCACCGACCCCGACCTGCGGGCCGCGATCTGGACCACGGTCGTGCTGACCGCGTCGGTGGTGGTGGTCAGCCTGCTGCTCGGGCTGGGGCTGGCGCTGCTGCTGGACCGGAAGTTCTTCGGCCGAGGCGCGGTGCGCACCATGCTCATCGCGCCGTTCCTGGTGGTGCCGGTCGCGGCGGCCCTGCTGTGGAAGCACGCGCTCTACAACCCCGAGTACGGGCTGTTCAACGGGGCGCTGACGTGGCTGTTCGGCGACGACGCGCCACAGCCGGAGTGGATCAGCGGGATGCCGCTGATCGCCGTCGAGGCCTCGCTGGTGTGGCAGTGGACGCCGTTCATGATGCTGATCCTGTTGGCCGGCCTGCAAAGCCGCCCGCAGGACGCCGTGGAGGCCGCGCGGATCGACGGGGCCACGCCGTGGCAGGTGTTCCGCCACCTCACCCTGCCGCACCTGCGGCCCTACCTGGAGCTGGGCGCGCTGCTCGGGTCCATCTACATCGTGCAGAACTTCGACGCCGTCTTCACCATCACCTCCGGCGGGTTGGGCACGGCGAACCTGCCCTACACGATCTACCAGACCTTCTACCAGGCCCACGACTACGGGCAGGCCTCCGCGGCGGGCGTGGTCGTGGTGGTCGGGTCCATCGTCATCGCCACCTTCGCCCTGCGGGTCGTGTCCTCGTTGCTGCGAGAGGAGGTGCGTGGGTGAACCGCATCTTGGGCGTGCTCGCCTGGTTCTCCGGACTGGTGTTCTTCGCGCCCGTCGCGTGGATGGTGCTCACCTCGCTGCACAGCGAGCCCGACGCCGCCACCAACCCGCCCTCGATCACCGCGCCGCTCACCCTGGACGGCTACCGCGAGTTCTTCTCCTCCGGACCGTGGCCGCCGCTGGTCAACTCGCTGAGCGCCTCGGTCGGCTCGACCCTGCTCGTGCTCGCGCTGGCGATCCCCGCCGCCTACGCGCTGTCGATCAAGAAGGTCGACAAGTGGTCGGACGTGCTGTTCTTCTTCCTGTCCACCAAGATGCTGCCGGTCGTCGCCGGGCTGCTGCCGATCTACCTGGTCGCCCAGTACTCCGGGCTGCTGGACAACATCTCGTTCCTGGTCGTGCTCTACACCTCCATGAACCTGCCCATCGCGGTGTGGCTCATGCGGTCGTTCCTGGCCGAGGTGCCGGTCGAGATCCTGGAAGCCGCCGCCCTGGACGGGGCCGGGCTGCTGACCACGCTGCGGCGGGTCGTCGCCCCCGTCGCCATGCCCGGCATCGCCGCCACCTCGCTGATCTGCTTCATCCTCAGCTGGAACGAGCTGCTGTTCGCCCGCGTGCTGACCGGGGTCGTGGCGGGCACCGCGCCGGTCCACCTGACCGGGTTCGTCACCAGCCAGGGCCTGTTCCTGGCCAAGGTGTGCGCCGCCGCGGTGGTCGTGTCGCTGCCGGTGCTCGTCGCCGGGTTCGCCGCCCAGGACAAGCTGGTCCAGGGCCTGTCGTTGGGAGCCGTGAAGTGAAAGCAGCCGTGATCAGCGCCGTCGGCGTGGTGGAGGTCGCCGAGGTGCCGGACCCGGCGCCCGGGCCGCGCGACGTCGTGGTGGACGTGGCCGCGTGCGGCCTGTGCGGCACGGACCTGCACATCCTGCAAGGGGAGTTCGCGCCGACGTTGCCGGTGGTGCCGGGGCACGAGTTCGCCGGGGTGGTGTGCGAGGTCGGGTCGGCGGTGACCGAACTGCGGGTGGGGGACCGGGTCGCGGTGGACCCGTCGCTGTACTGCCACGAGTGCCGGTACTGCCGGTCCGGGCGGAACAACCTGTGCGCAAGGTGGGCGGCGATCGGCGTCACCACGGGTGGGGGTGCG
This sequence comes from Saccharothrix sp. NPDC042600, assembly GCF_040647305.1. NCBI lineage: Bacteria > Bacillati > Actinomycetota > Actinomycetes > Pseudonocardiales > Pseudonocardiaceae > Saccharothrix > Saccharothrix sp. NPDC042600. The sequence goes on from NZ_JBEZBW010000149.1 coordinate 13,341, forward strand.
GCGGAGTACGCCTTGGCACCGGTCGCGAACTGCGTGCGGCTGCCCGACCACGTGCGCGTCGAGGACGCGGCGCTGATCGAACCGCTGTCCTGCGCCGTGCGCGGGTACGACGTGCTGCGGGCGCGGATGGCCTCCCGGGTGCTGATCTACGGGTCGGGCACCATGGGGTTGATGATGTTGCAGCTGGCGAAGCTGACCGGCGCGGCGTCGGTCGAGGTCGTGGACCTGAACCCCGAACGCCTGGCCACGGCGGAGTTGTTGGGCTGCACAGGAGTTGCCTCGTCCGCCGCGGAGTTCGACCGTGACGGTTGGGACGTGGTGATCGACGCGACCGGCAACGCGGCGGCGATCCAGGACGGCCTGGAGCGGGTCGGGAAGGGCGGGACGTTCCTCCAGTTCGGGGTGTCGGACTACGCGACCCGGGTGACCATCGACCCGTACCGCATCTACAACCAGGAGATCACCATCACCGGCTCGATGGCCGTGCTGCACTCGTTCGAACGCGCGGCGGACCTCTTCGCCACCGGCGTGCTGGACCCGGAGGTCTTCATCAGCCACCGCGAACCACTGGCCGACTACGGCGCGGCCCTGGCCCGCTTCCAGGCGGGCCAGGGCCGGAAGATCCAGGTGCTGCCCTAGCTGTTCGCCCTGCGTGCGGCGCGCCGAGGCTCGTCTGGTCGGGTGGGTGTGGTGGTCTGTCGGGTGGGTTGTGGGGTGTGGCGCCCCGGTTGGGCGGGGCGCCACTCCGTGGTCAGGCGGG
>NZ_JBEZBW010000150.1:0-14030 GCF_040647305.1 Saccharothrix sp. NPDC042600
CCCTGCCGCGCCGCCGCCGCTGTGACCGCACGCTCGGTTCGCGGCACGCCGGCCGGTCGCGCCGCGCCACCGCGTCCAGCGCCGGCCTCCGGCCCCCGTCTCCATCGTCCCACCGGGGTACGACAAAGACGGCTCCTCAGGCCGGTGGCGTGCCCTGGACCCGGTAGGCCCACTCCTCGTGCCAGCAGTGCGGGTACACGCCGCGTTGGAAGTAGGCCGTCACGCTGTCGATCGGGGCACTCCGCCGGTCGTGGTACAGCAGCCAGTACGGCACCACCGTGGCCAGCACCCAGTTCGCCACGACCAGCGGCAGGTACAGCGGGCCGAAGAGGCGGGCTTGCAGGACGTGCACCGCCTCGTGCTCGTCCACCCCCTGCGCCACGCCCGCCTGGACCGGGCCGACGGTGGTGGCGAAGCCCTTGATCACGCCCTCGCGCAGGCCCAGGACACCGCGGTGCCGGCTGAACTCGTAGTCGATCTCGTTGCCCCTGCCCAACGCGTAGGCCAGGAACAACACGCCGGCCGCCGTGTTCGGCAGGCTCCACGTGAAGTCGATCACGGCCGCCAGCCCGCCGCGCGCCGACCGCGGGTACAGCCGGGCGCGCCACGCCCAGCCGGCGTGCAGCGCCCCGAGCGCCGCGCCGGCCGCCAACGCGACTTCCACGTCCCACATTGTGGCGGACCCGGTGAAGTGCGTCACGCCCGTTCGCCGGCCGGCCGTTGAATTCCCCGACGCCCCGTGACGGGAAGTGGCCGGACCGTTGCGCCGAATAGCTGCTTCCGGTCTGTGAATGGGTGACCGCGCGCCGCCACCGGACAGCCCAGGGGGGTTGGGGTCTTTCGACCCTTTTTGGACTGTTCGCACCCCACTTCGGCCGAAGTCGAAAACGCGCTGTAACGCGCGCCGCCCCCGGATCGATGGATGTGCCCGCGCGTACGCGCGACCTGGGGCGACCGGAACGTTCACAGCACCACCGGCCACAGTGGACCTATTTCCGGGAGCGCTCGCAGGCTTTCCGCAACGGCGCGGTGGTGACCCGTCGTCACGTTGCGGACCCGTCGCGTGCCCGGTCCCGGGGAGTGCGCCGGAATCGGTCGCAACTGTGTGTGTAACGCGCCGCCCCGGCCAAGCGAATGACGGTTTGCCGAGGCGCGGAAAGCGCCGGAGGCACATTTGCGAACACACCACACGCGGGTTCGTCGGGGATGCCCTGCGATGTTGCACGTCCGAACCGGCCCAACCGGGGAGCGAGAGCGATGAGCGAGCAGGTCAGATCCACGCGCCGCAGACCGGCGACGGATCCGGCGACCAACCGCACGACCAACCCGACGGTCGGCAGCTGGGAGCCCGCGTACCGGTACGGCGTGATCGCCGCCGACACCGTCTGCACCGTCCTGGTCGTGGTGCTGGCGGGTCTGCTGCTCTCGGCGAACTCGTTCGGCCCCCTCCCGCTGCTGGCCCTGGAAGCGGTGACCGTCGCCGTCGTCCTGGGCTCGCTCTACCTCAACCGCGTCTGGAACGCGTCGGTGCTCGGCCAGGGCGCCGAGGAGTTCCGCCGGCTCGGCCGCGGCCTGTTCGCCTCGGTCGTCGCCCTGGGCTTGGGCGCGCTGGCCGCCGGGCTGCCGGGCGCGCGGCTGTGGGTGTTCGTGGTCGGCCCGGCCATCGCGCTGGTCGCCTTCCCCACCCGCTACCTGCTGCGCCGCCCGCTGCACCGCGCCCGCGGCGAGGGCAAGTGCCTGCTGCCGGTGCTCGCCGCCGGCAACGCCGACACCGTCAAGGACCTGATCAGCCGCACCCGGCGCGCCCCGCACCTGGGGTGGCGGGTGGACGCGGTGTGCACTGTGGACGGTCGCGCGGACCTGGGCGGCGAGCTGGACGGCATCGCCGTCGTCGGCCGGTTCGCCGAGGTCGCCGAGCAGGTGCGGCGCGGGGGTTACCGGATCGTCGCGGTCACCCCGGACGCCTACTGGACGCCGCGGCGGCTGCAGCAACTGGCCTGGGACCTGGAGGGCACCGGGACCGAGATGGTCGTCGCCCCCGCCCTGATGGACTTCGCCGGGCCCCGGCTGCACGTCACCGGCGTGCTGGGCATGCCGCTGCTGCGGGTCAGCGAACCGTCGTTCACCGGCATCCGCCGCGTGGTCAAGGCGACCGTGGACCGGGTCGGGTCGTTCGTCCTGCTCGTCCTGTTCGCCCCGGTCCTGCTGGCGTGCGCGGTCGCGGTCATGGTGGACACCCGCGGTCCGGTGCTCTACAAGCAGCGCCGCGTCGGCAAGGACGGCGCGCACTTCACCATCATCAAGTTCCGGACGATGGTCACCAACGCCGACGCGCTGCGCGACCAGTTGCAACAGGTCAACGAGGGCGCGGGCGTGCTGTTCAAGATGCGCCGCGACCCCCGGGTGACCAGCGTGGGCCGGTTCCTGCGCCGCTACTCCCTCGACGAGCTGCCCCAGCTGTTCAACGTGCTGGCGGGCTCGATGTCGCTGGTCGGGCCGCGCCCGCCGCTGCCGGAGGAGAGCGCGAAGTACGGGCCCGCGATGCGGCGGCGCCTGCTGGTCAAGCCGGGCCTGACCGGCCTGTGGCAGGTCTCCGGCCGCAGCGACCTGAGCTGGGACGAGTCCGTCCGGCTCGACCTGCGCTACGTCGAGGACTGGTCGCTCGCCCTCGACGCGCTGATCCTGTGGAAGACCTTCCGGGCCGTCTTCGGCGGCCACGGGGCCTACTGATGAGGAGCGAGATGGACCAGCCGATCGGCATCGCCGTCATCGGCGCCGGGTACTGGGGGCCGAACCTGGTGCGCAACGCCCAGGCCACCCCCGGGCTGAAGCTGCGGTACCTGTGCGACCTGGACACCGAGCGGGCCCGCCGCGTGCTCGGCGACTACTCGACGGTGCGGGTGTCCGGCTCCCTGGACGACGTGCTGGCCGACCCCGCGGTGGACGCGGTGGCCATCGCCACCCCCGCCGCCACCCACCTGCCGGTCGCGCTGGCCGCGCTGCGGGCGGGCAAGCACGTGTTGGTGGAGAAGCCCCTCGCCGCCGGGTACGCCGCCGGGCTGGAGCTGGTGGAGGAGGCCGAGGCCCGCGGCCTGACCCTCATGCTCGACCACACCTTCGTCTACACGCCGACCGTGCAGCACCTGCGGCATTTGGTGCGCAGCGGCGAGATCGGCACCGTCCAGTACCTGGACTCGGTGCGGGTCAACCTGGGCCTGGTGCAGCCGGACGTGGACGTGTTCTGGGACCTCGCCCCGCACGACCTGTCGATCTTCGACGCGGTCCTGCCCGACGGCGTCGCCGTCCGCCGCGTCTCGGCGCACGGCTCGGACCCGATCGGCGCCGGGCGCGCGTGCGTCGGCCACCTCACCCTGGAGCTGTCCGACGGCGTGATGGCCCACGTGCACGTCAACTGGCTGTCCCCGACCAAGATCCGCACGATGATCGTGGGCGGCTCGCGCCGCACGGTGGTCTGGGACGACCTGAACGTGGTGCAGCGGATCTCGGTGCACGACCGGGGCGCGGACGTCATCGAGGGTGACGAGGAGCGGACCCAGGCGATCATCTCCTACCGGCGCGGGGACACCGTCGCGCCCGCCCTGCCCGAGCGGGAGGCGCTGCGCGGCGTCATGGCGGAGTTCGCCGCGGCGATCACCGAGAAGCGCGCGCCGCTGACCGACGGCTGGTCGGGGCTGCGGGTGCTCGCGATCCTGGAGGCGGCGTCGGCGAGCCTGGCGGCCGGCGGCGAGTTCGTCACGGTGCGGGACGTCCGTCCCGCGGAACTGGAAGAGGCGGTTGCATGACTGGGGTAGCGGCCCCGAAGCAGGGCATGGACATGACGGTGACACCCACCGAGCTAGAGGGCGTCTTCGTCATCCAGCCCGAGTGGTTCGAGGACGAGCGGGGGTTCTTCTTCGAGTCCTACAGCAAGCGCCGCTGGGAGCAGCACGGCCTGTCGCTGGACTTCGTGCAGGACAACCACTCCCGCTCCACCAGGGGCGTCCTGCGCGGCTTCCACTTCCAGAACACCCTGGCCCCGCAGCACCGCCTGGTCCGCTGCACGGTCGGCGCGATCTTCGACGTCGTGGTGGACCTGCGGGTCGGCTCGCCGACCTTCGGCAAGTGGTACGGCATCGAGCTGACCGCCCAGAACCGCACCCAGCTGCTGATCGGCCCGGAGTTCGCGCACGGCTTCGCGGTGCTCTCGGACGTGGCCGAGGTGCAGTACAAGACCACCGGCTTCCACAACCCGCTGGCCGAGGGCCTGCTGGCGTGGGACGACCCGGACGTCGGCGTGGCCTGGCCGATCACCGACCCGATCCTGTCGGCCAAGGACAGCACCAACCCGTCGCTGGCCCGGTACCTGGAGAACCCGGCCTTCACCTTTGGAGCCCAGGCGTGAACCTGCGTGACGCACGTGTCCTGATCACCGGTGGGGCGGGCCTGATCGGCTCCACCATCGCCGACCACCTGCTCGACGAGGGCGTCGCCGAGATCGTCGTGCTGGACAACCTGGTGCGCGGCCGGCTGGAGAACCTCGCCGGCCCCATCAAGGCGGGCGCGGTGAAGTTCGTGGAAGGCGACCTGCGCGACCTCGACGCCGTGCGGTCCACCATGGACGGCATCGACCTGGTGTTCCACCAGGCCGCCATCCGCATCACGCAGTGCGCGGAAGAGCCCCGGCTGGCGCACGACGTGCTGGCGACCGGCACGTTCAACGTGCTGGAAGCCGCGGTGCGGGCGAACGTGACCAAGGTCGTCGCCGCGTCCTCGGCGTCGGTCTACGGCCTGGCGGAGGTGTTCCCCACCGAGGAGAACCACCACGCCTACGCCAACCGCACCCTCTACGGCGCGGCGAAGGTCTACAACGAGGGCCTGCTGCGCAGCTTCAACGAGATGTACGGCCTGGACTACGTGGCCCTGCGCTACTTCAACGTCTACGGCCCGCGCATGGACGTCTTCGGCGTCTACACCGAGGTCCTGGTCCGCTGGATGGAGCGCATCGCCGCCGGCACCCCGCCGCTGATCCTGGGCGACGGCAGCCAGACCATGGACTTCGTCTACAGCACCGACATCGCCCGCGCCAACGTGCTGGCGGCCAAGAGCGACGTCTCCGACGAGGTCTTCAACGTGGCCTCCGGCGTCGAGACCAGCCTCGCGCAGCTCGCCGACGCGCTGCTGGAGGTCATGGGCCGCAGCGACCTGCGGCCCGAGCACGGCCCCGAGCGCAAGGTCAACGCCGTGCCGCGCCGCCTGGCGAGCACCGAGGCCGCCCGCGAGAAGCTCGGCTTCGAGGCGAGCGTGTCCCTCCACGACGGACTGCGCGACCTCGTGTCGTGGTGGCAGAGCGAACTCCAGGGAGCGAAGGCATGATCCCCATCACCCGCCTGTACGTCGGCCAGGAAGAGGCCGACGCCGCCGCGGAAGCGGTGCTGTCCGGGTGGCTGTCGGTCGGCCCGCGCGCGGCGAAGTTCGAGGAGCTGGTGGCCGAGCAGGTCGGCGCGAAGCACGCGGTGGCCGTCAACAGCGCGACCACCGGCCTGCACCTCGCGCTGGCGGCGCTGGGCATCGGCCCCGGCGACGAGGTGATCTGCCCGTCGTTCACGTTCATCGCGACGCCGAACTCCATCCGCTACACCGGCGCCACGCCGGTGTTCGCCGACATCGACGAGCGCACCTACAACATCGACCCCGCGCACGTCGAGACGCTGATCACGCCGCGCACCAAGGCGATCATGCCCGCGAGCCAGATCGGCCTGCCCGCGGACCTGCACGCCCTCAAGGAGATCGCGCGCGAGCACGGCCTGCACCTGGTCGAGGACGCCGCGCCGGCCTACGGCGCGACCATCGACGGTGTCCGCCTGGGCACCATCAGCGACATCACCGTGTTCTCCTTCGACGCCCGCAAGATCCTCACCACCGGTGAGGGCGGCGTGGTGACCACGGACGACGCCGACGTGGCGGCGAAGCTCAAGGCGCTGCGCGCGCACGCGGCCTCGATCTCCACGCTGACCCGGCACACGTCCACCGCGGTGATCGCGGAGAGCTACGACGAGGTCGGCTTCAACTACAAGATGACCGACATCCAGGCCGCGGTCGGCGTGGTGCAGCTGGGCAAGCTGGACCACGTGGTGAAGGTCCGCCGCGCCCTGGCGGCCCGCTACGACGAGTTGCTGGCGGGCAACGAGTCCCTGGTCCTGCCGCACGAACCGGCGGGCTTCGGGCACGTCTACCAGTCGTACCTGGTGCGGCTGAAGCACCACACCCGCATCGACGTCATGAACGCGATGGCCCAGCGCGGTGTCGCGACCAGGCGCATCACCGCGTGCCACCTCGAACCCGTCTACCACGCCGGCGACGCGACCCCGTCGCTGCCGGTGACGGAAAGGGTTGCGGCGGACCACATCCTGCTGCCGCACTTCGTCGGGTTGACCGACGAGGAGCAGGACGAGGTCGTCGCCGCGTTGAACGCCGCCACCGCCTAGCGCGGAGCGGACGTTCGCGGAACCCGGTGGTCGGGGGCAGGGCCCGACCACCGGGTCCCGCCATGTCTCGGCTGGCTACGCACAGTGACTACGGGTTTCGAGTGCGCGATGTCATCCAATTGAGATCTCCACTGTAGTAACAGGTTCACTGTCAATGGCGACCTTCGGAGCAACAAGGTTGCACTACGGGGAGTAGTGACTGCCGCACTACGGAGTGCGTTCGAGGAGTTGAGTGGTCGATGGCGTCGCCGGTGAGACGTCTTGTCAGGACCCTGTGTGCTGTGCTCATGGTGACCGGTTGTGTCACCCCCCTTGTCCTCCTCAACGCCACAGTGGCCAACGCCGCGCCCTGTGACGTCCCGGTGGTCAACAAAGTCGCGTGCGAGAACACCAAAACCGGCACGCCGGACTGGCAGGTGAACTCCCGGGACGACTCGATCCTGGGCTACACCACCGACATCAGCACCACGCCGGGCGGCCAGGTCGCCTTCAAGATGCTGACCAACGCCTCCTCGTACACCATCGACATCTTCCGGCTCGGCTGGTACGGCGGTGTCGGCGCGCGGCAGATCGGCTCCGTCTCGCGCAACACCCCGCAGAACCAGCCGCCGTGCCTGCGCGACACCCCCAGCGCGCTCATCGACTGCGGCAACTGGGCCGTCTCGGTCACCTGGAACGTCCCCGCCGACGCGGTGTCGGGCATCTACTACGCCCGCGTCACCCGCAACGACAACCAGCTGAAGAACGAGATCGCGTTCGTCGTCCGCGACGACACCAGCACGTCCAAGATCCTGTTCCAGACCTCGGACTCCACCTGGGTGGCCTACAACCGCTACGGCGGCAACTCGCTGTACTTCGGCGACGGCCCCGGCCAGGGCGGCCAGGCCTACAAGGTCAGCTACAACCGCCCGTACACCGGCGGCGACGGCGACGAGAACTTCATCTTCAACGCCGAGTACCCGATGCTGCGCTTCCTGGAGCGCAACGGCTACGACCTGAGCTACACCACCGACGTCGACAGCGCGCGCCGCGGCCACCTCATCAAGAACCACAAGGTGTTCATGGCCGTCGGCCACGACGAGTACTGGTCCAACGAGCAGCGCGCCAACGTCGAGGCCGCCCGGGACGCGGGCGTGCACCTGGCGTTCCTCACCGGCAACGAGATCTTCTGGAAGACCCGCTGGGAGAAGAGCATCGACTCCTCCCAGACCGACTGGCGCACCATCGCGTGCTACAAGGAGACCAAGGGCACCCAGAACGACGGCCTCAACGACTGGACCGGCACCTGGCGCGACCCGCGCTACAGCCCGCCGCAGGACGGCGGCCGGCCGGAGAACGCGTTGCTGGGCAACATCTTCACCGTCAACGGCCGCCGCGACGACTCGTTGCAGGTCCCGGCCGAGTACGGCCGGATGCGGCTGTGGCGGCACACCTCGCTGCAGAGCATGAGCAGCGGCACCACGTACACCTTCCAGCCGGGCACGCTGGGCTACGAGTGGAACACGGTCGAGGACAACGGCTACCAGCCCGCGGGCGTCGGCCAGTTCTCCCGCACCACCGTCGCGATGCTCGACGGCCCGTACGTGCTGCAGAACCACGGCGACTACTACACGCCCGACACCAAGACCCACGCCATCACCTACTACAAGCACTCCTCGGGCGCGCTGGTGTTCGGCGCGGGCACGGTGCAGTGGGCGTGGGGCGTGGACGACGAGCACGCGTTCCTCACCAACACGCCGACCTCCGACATCCGGATGCAGCAGGCGACGGTGAACTTCCTGGCCGACATGGGCGTGCAGGCCACCACCCTGATGCCGGGCCTGGTGCAGGCGACCGCCTCCACCGACACCGCCCCGCCGGTCGTCACCTACACCACCGTCCCGCCGATGTCCACGGTCGGCCAGCCGTACACGTTCGCCGGCACCGTCACCGACGCCGCCGGCCGCGTCACCGGCGTCGAGGTGTCCACCGACGGCGGCGTGCGCTGGCACCCGGCGACCTGGCAGGCCGGGCAGACCGCCTGGACCTACACCTACACGCCGGCCGCGTCCGGCCCGGCCCAGCTGCGGGTCCGCGCGGTGGACGACTCGCTGAACCTGTCCTCGCCCGCCACGGCCTCGCCCGGCGTCAACGCCCGGACCTGCCCGTGCGGCCTGTGGACCAACAACGACACCCCGAAGACGCCGGACATCCTCGACGGCTCCGCCCTGGAGCTGGGCGTCAAGTGGCGCGCCAACACCGACGGCTACGTCCGCGGCGTGAAGTTCTACAAGGGGCCGAACAACACCGGCACGCACACCGGCACCCTGTGGACCGCCGGCGGTCAGCAGCTCGCGACCGGCACGTTCGTCAACGAGACGGCGTCGGGCTGGCAGACGTTGCTGTTCCCGGTGCCCGTGGCGGTCACCGGCAACACCACCTACGTCGTGTCCTACCTGTCGCCGACCGGGCACTTCTCGATGGACACCGAGTACTTCAGCCGCTCCTCGCGCTACCTGGAGCCGCTGACCGCGCCGCAGACCGGCGGCGTGTCCGGCGCGAACGGCGTGTTCCGCTCCGGGCCGGGCTTCCCGGACCGCAGCTCGCAGGACAGCAACTACTGGGTGGACGTGGTGTGGGCGCCGGACCCCGGCCCCGACACCCGCGCGCCCGAGCTGGTCGGGACCAACCCGCTGTCCAGCGCCAACAGCGTCAGCCTCAACCCGACGCTGTCCGCGACCTACGACGAGGCGGTCAACCCGAGCACGCTCCAGTTCACCCTGACCGGCCCCGGCGGCGCGGTCGCGGGCACCTCCTCGGTCACCGGCAACGGCAAGACCGCCCAGTTCACGCCGAACGCGGCCCTGGCCACCGGCACCACCTACACCGCCTCGGTGAAGGTCAAGGACGCCGCGGGCAACGAGACCGTGCAGCACAACTGGTCCTTCACCACCGGCTACAACCGGCCCGCCACGTGCCCGTGCACGGTGTGGGACGACTTCGCCGCGCCGGCCGTCAACAGCGCCGACGACAGCAACCCCGTCGAGCTGGGCGTGAAGGTCCGGTTCAACGGCAAGGGCGAGGTGCTGGGCGTCCGCTTCTACAAGGGCGCGGGCAACACCGGCACCCACAAGGGCTCGCTGTGGTCCTCCACCGGTCTGCTGCTGGCCACCGGCACGTTCGGCAACGAGACGTCCTCGGGCTGGCAGACGCTCAACTTCAGCACCCCGGTGGTCGTGCAGGCCAACACCACCTACGTCGTGTCGTACTACGCGCCCAACGGCCACTACTCCGTGACGCCCGGCTACTTCAACGGGCAGAGCGCGAGCTACGGCGCGATGCGGGCGCTGTCCAACGGCACCGACGGCCCCAACGGCGTCTACCGGTACGGCAGCGGCGGCGGGTTCCCGACGTCGTCGTACAACGCGGCCAACTACTGGGTCGACGTCATCTACAAGAACGGCCTCAACGGCGACACCACGCCGCCGACGCTGGACACCCGCACGCCGGGGCCGGACGCGACCGGCGTGGGCCTGAACTCGTCGCTGTCGCTGGGCTTCTCCGAGGCGATGGACCCGGCCTCGACGCAGATCTGGCTGTCGGACCCGGGCGGCGCGAAGCTCCACGGCACCGTCCAGCTCTCCGGTGACCAGAAGACCGTGACGTGGACGCCGAACGGCGCCCTGAAGCCGAACACCCGGTACACGGCCAGCGTCCTGCTCGCCGACGTCAACGGCAACGCGATGACGTCCACCGCGGTGTGGTCGTTCACCACGTCCACCTCCGCGACCTGCCCGTGCTCGCTGTTCAGCACGGCGACCGTGCCGACCGTCACGTCGGCCGACGACAGCGGGTCCTACGAGCTGGGCGTGCGGTTCAGCCCGACGCAGAGCGGCCAGATCACCGGCGTCCGCTTCTACAAGGGCGAGGGCAACACCGGCACGCACACCGGTTCGCTGTGGTCCTCCGCGGGCGTGCGGCTCGCGACCGGGACGTTCGGCGGGGAGAGCGCCTCGGGCTGGCAGACCCTGACCTTCACCACCCCGGTCACCGTCTCGCCGGGCCTGGTCTACACGGCGTCGTACTACGCGCCGAACGGCCACTACTCGATCGACCAGGGCTACTTCCAGGCCACCGCGGTCAACGCGCCGCCGCTGACCGCGCCGCAGACCGGCGACGGCAACCCCAACGGCGTGTTCATGCCGGGCGGCGGGTTCCCGACGATGTCCTACCAGGGCAACAACTACTGGGTGGACGTCGTCTACACGCCCAACAGCGACACCAGCCCGCCCGCGCACTCCGGGCACACGCCGCTGACCGACGCGGTGGACGTCTCGCGAACCACCCAGGTGACCGCGTCCTTCGACGAGCCGGTCGACACGACCAACTCGCAGTTCACGGTCAGCGACCCGGGCGGCGCGAAGCTGGACGGCGCCGTGACCCGCTCCGGCGACCAGCGGACGCTGCTGTGGACCCCCGCCGCGCCGCTGGCGGCCGGCACCCGGTACACCGCGAGCGTGCGGGCGGCCGACACCGGCGGCAACATCATGGCCGCGCCGGTCACCTGGTCGTTCACGGTGACCTCCACGCAGACCTGCCCGTGCTCGCTGTTCAGCTCGGCGACGGTGCCCACGGTGCCGTCGGCGGACGACGGCGGCGCGTACGAGATGGGCGTGCGGTTCACGCCTTCGGCCAACGGCCAGATCACCGGCGTGAAGTTCTACAAGGGCGCGGGCAACACCGGCACCCACACCGGCACGATCTGGTCGGCCGACGGCGTGGCGCTCAAGACCGGGACGTTCGTGAACGAGACCGCTTCCGGTTGGCAGACCTTGACGTTCGACACGCCGCTGACCGTCACGGCGGGCACCACGTACGTGGCCTCCTACACCGTGCCCAACGGCCACTACTCGGTGAACCACGGCTACTTCGCGGGCTACACCGCGACCTCGCCGCCGCTGTCCGCACCGGCCACCGCCGAGGGCGCGCCCAACGGTCTGTACGCGGTGGGCAGCGGGTTCCCGACGAACAGCTACCAGGGCAACCACTACTGGGTCGACGTCGTCTTCACGACGAGCTGAGACCACCGGCCGGGCCCACACCGGGCCCGGCCGGCTCTGCACCGAGGGGAACGACATGACGCCACGGCCACTGCTGCTGGTCGGCGGGGGCGGGCTCGCGCGCGAGGTGCTCGCCGCGGTCCGGCTCCTGCCGGAGGAGTGGAAACCCGTGGGGGCGCTGGACGACGACCCGGCCCGGCACGGCGCGGACCTCGACGGTCTGACCGTGCTGGGCGGGTCGGAGGTGGTGCACGAGCTGCCCGACGCGGCCGTGCTGGTGTGCATCGCCAGCGCGCGCCGGCCGTTGGGGCGGATGGACGTCGTGCGGCGGTTGGCGTTGCCGCAGGACCGGTACGCCACCGTCGTGCACCCGGCGGCGTCGGTGCCCGAGGGCGCGTTCCTCGGCCCCGGCACGGTCCTGCTCGCCGGGACGGTCGTGACGACACCGCTGCGCTTGGGGGCGCACGTCGTCGCGATGCCGCACGTGCTGGTCACCCACGACGACGAGGTGGGCGACGGCGTCACGTTCGCCGGCCGCGCGGCGCTGGGCGGGGCCGTGCGCGTGGGCGAGAGCGCCTACCTGGGGCAGGGTTCCTGCGTCCGGGAAGGCGTGACGATCGGCGCGGGGGCGGTCGTGGGCATGGGCTCGGTGGTGCTCACGGACGTGCCCGCGGGTGAGGTCTGGGTGGGGAACCCCGCCCGGAGACTGCGAGAGGGGAACGGTTCGTGATCGACATCCCGCTGGTGGACCTGCGTGCCCAGCACGAGCAGGTCGCCGACGAGGTCGCCGAGGGCTGGGCGCGGGTGCTGAAGAACACCGCGTTCATCGGCGGTCCGCAGGTCGCCGAGTTCGAGGCGGAGTTCGCCGCCTACCAGGGCGTCGCGCACTGCGTGGGCGTCGGCAACGGCACCGACGCGATCGAGCTGGCGTTGCGCGCCCTGGAGATCGGGCCGGGCGACGAGTGCGTGTTGCCCGCGAACACGTTCATCGCGACCGCCGAGGCCGTGGCCCGCACCGGCGCGACGCCCGTCCTGGTGGACTGCGTGGCCTCGACCGGCCTGATCGACCCGAAGCTGATCGGCGACGCCCTCACCCCGCGCACCAAGGCGATCCTGCCGGTGCACCTGTACGGCCAGGCCGCGCCCGTCGAGGAGCTGCGGTCCTTCGGCCTGCCGATCGTGGAGGACGCGGCCCAGGCGCAGGGCGCGCGGCGGTTCGACGTGGCCGTGGGCGGTCTGGGCGACATCGCCGCGACGAGCTTCTACCCCGGCAAGAACCTGGGCGCGTACGGCGACGGCGGCGCGGTGCTGACGTCCTCGGACACCCTGGCCACCGCCGTGCGGCTGCTCCGCGAACACGGCTCACCCCGCAAGTACGAGCACACGGTCCTGGGCTTCAACAGCCGCCTGGACACGCTCCAGGCGGTGGTGCTCTCGGCCAAACTCCGCCGCTTGGAGGCGTGGAACACCCAGCGCCGCGCGGCGGCCGACCGCTACTCGGCGCTGCTCGCCGACGTGCCCGGGGTGGTGCTCCCGGAGGTCCTGGAGGGCAACCTGCCGGTGTGGCACCTGTACGTGGTGCGGGTGGCCGAGCGGGACCGGGTCCTGGCGGCGCTGCACGCGGCCGGCATCGGCGCGGGCATCCACTACCCGACCCCCGTGCACCTGACCGGCGCGTTCGACTCGCTGGGTCACGCGCGCGGCGACTTCCCGGTGAGCGAGGCGGTCGCGGGGGAGATCCTGTCCCTGCCGCTGTTCCCGGAGATCACGCCCGCTCAGCAGGAGCGCGTCGTGGAAGCGCTGGCGGAGGCCGTCCGATGACCGTCCACGTCCACCCGAAGGGTCTGTGCGAGAGCGACGACGTCGGCGAGGGCACGCGCGTGTGGGCTTTCGCGCACGTCCTGCCGGGAGCCAGGGTCGGCCGCGACTGCAACATCTGCGACGGCGCTTTCATCGAGGGCCGGGCCGTCCTGGGCGACCGGGTGACGGTGAAGAACGGAACGCTGGTCTTCGACGGCGTGGTGTGCGAGGACGAGGTCTTCCTGGGCCCGAACGTGTTGTTCACCAACGACTTGCGACCACGTGCGGCGATCCGGAAGACCGGCGACGAACTACTGTCCACTGTGGTCAGACGCGGTGCTTCGCTGGGTGCGGGCACGGTCGTGGTGTGCGGCGTGGAGATCGGCGAATACGCCTTCGCCGCCGCGGGCGCGGTCGTCACCCGAGGCGTGGCGGCGCACTCCTTCGTAGCCGGCAACCCGGCCACCCACAAGGGCTGGGTCTGCGCCTGCGGCCACCGCCTGGACGCCACCCTGAGATGCCCGGAATGCGCCAACCAGTACACCGAGAACAACAAGGGCCTAACCCAAACCCCATAGCGCCCCTCTTCAGCACACCGCACCTCAACTCACGGCGCGAAGCGCCGACCGGGCAGTCCACCGGAGAGGACACAACCCAAGCCGGGCTTCTTGCTTGTGTCATCTCCGTATGGCCCGCCCGAAGGGCT
>NZ_JBEZBW010000151.1:0-13980 GCF_040647305.1 Saccharothrix sp. NPDC042600
CCTCGGTTCGTCCCCCGTACGGCCTGGGCGCAGCCCAACCGCGCTTCGCTCCTCTTCGCAACCAGCTTTTCCGGTTGCGAAGAGGAGCGAAGGGTGGTTGCCTCCGGCAGGCCGTGCGGGGGACGAACCGACGCCCTTCCACCCCCGGGGGCCTGCCCGCCGGCGAGGCGCTTTTGATCTTGAGAGCGCGCAGCGCGACCACGCCCGAGAGCGCGTCAGCGCGTCAGGCTTGAGGAAGCGAAGCGCATCGGAGACCAGCGGAGCGTCAAGAGAAACCGCAGGTCAAAGTCAAGGAGGACCCTCCGGTTTTCGCGGAAGCCCGGCCTCTACTACGGTGATCGTCTACGCGGTTGAAAAGCCAGCCGCAAGCCAACCGGCGCCCGGTACCCCCGAGGCGCCTGGTCAGCGTCACAGCTGTGGGCTTGCGGGGCTGGCACCGCATGTCCGTCGCACGCGCTGACCACGAGTTTCGACGTGCGAGAGGAGCCCGACCGTGGTCGGGGACGACGGACTGGACAACACGCTCGCCGCGCGGATCGCCAGCCTGGAAGCGGAAGTGGCGGGACTGCGCCGAGCGGTGCAGACCCGCACCGTGATCGGACAGGCCACGGGCCTGATCGCGGCCGTCCAGGGGTGCACGCCCCAGGAGGGCTTCCGACTGCTGGTCAGCATGTCGCAACACCACAACGTCAAGTTGCACACCATCGCCGTGCAGCTGATCGACCTGGCCGCCGAACTGGGCGCGCGTCGGGCGGTTCGGGCGGTGCACCGGACCGCGTTGCCGAACGGGCAGCCCGAGCACTCCGAGTGGCCCGGGGTGGAGGAGGTGGTGCAGGCCGCGCGGAGCCTCGTCGCGGCCTACGACGCCGCGAACGACGCGGTGGCCCCGTTGCCGGAGGTGCGAAGACACCTGGCCGACCAGGTCAGCCTGGCCGGCCGGCTGCTCGCGGAGAAGCTGGCCGAGGTCGGCTGGCTCCCGGAACACCGCACGCCTCAACCGGACAACTGAACCACCGCGAACGACTCGGCGGGCAGGTGCGCGACCTGCCCGACGACCTTCGCCTCGGCGGAGGCGAGCAGCACCTCGCCCGGTGCGGGCAGCTCGACCTCCGCGGCCCCGCCGAGGTTGCCCACCACGCGCAACGACCCCCGGTGCAGGACCAGCGCGTCGCCGACGACGTCGACCCGGAAGCGGTCCAACCGGGGGTCCGCCAGCTCCGGCCGGGACCGGCGCAGCGCGATGAGCGACCGGTACAGCTCCAGCACCGACCGGTGCGGTTCGCGCTCCGGCTCGTCCCACCGCAGGGTGGACCGCTCGACGGTCGCCGGGTCCATCGGGTCGGGCACCTCCGACTCGCCCCACCCGTGCCGCGCGAACTCCCGCCGCCGGCCCGTCCGCACCGCCTCGGCCAGCTCCGGGTCGGGGAAGGACGCGAAGAACTGCCACGGCGTGCCCGCCGCCCACTCCTCCCCCATGAACAGCATCGGCGTGAACGGCGAGCAGAACACCAGCGCCGCGCCCACCGCGAGCCGCCCCGGCGACACCGACGCGGACAGCCGGTCCCCGACCGCCCGGTTGCCGATCTGGTCGTGGTTCTGCAGGTAGGCCAGGAACCGGTAGCCGGGCAGCCGCTTGTCCACCGGCCGCCCGTGGTGGCGGTGCCGGAACGACGACCAGGTGCCCGCGTGCAGGAAGACGCCCTCCAGGGTCTGCGCCAACCGGCCCTCGAAGTCCGGGTAGTAGCCGAACGTCTCGCCGCTCAACGCCACGTGCAGCGCGTGGTGCAGGTCGTCGGCCCACTGGGCGTCCAGCCCGTACCCGCCCGCCTCGCGCGCCGTCACCAGCCGCGCGTCGTTGAGGTCCGACTCGGCGATCAACGTCAACGGCCTGCCCAACCCGGCCGACAACGCGTCCACCTCGGACGCCATCTGCTCCAGCACGTGCACGGCGCTGCGGTCCACCAACGCGTGCACGGCGTCCAGCCGCAACCCGTCCACGTGGTAGTCGCGCAACCAGCTCACCGCGTTGTCCACGACGTACCGGCGCACCTCGTCGGCGTCCGGCCCGTCGAGGTTCAGCCCAGGACCCCAGTCGTTGCGGCCCGCGAAGTAGGGCCCGAACCGGTCGAGGTACGCGCCCGAGGGCCCGAGGTGGTTGTAGACCACGTCCAGCAGCACGGCCAACCCGCGCCCGTGGCAGGCGTCCACGAACCGCTTGAACCCGTCCGGCCCGCCGTACGGCTCGTGCACCGCGCCCCACAGCACGCCGTCGTAGCCCCACCCGGCCGTGCCGTCGAACGCGTTCACCGGCATCACCTCGACGTGCGTGACGCCCAGGTCCACCAGGTGGTCGAGCTTCTCCAGCGCCGAGTCGAACGTGCCGCCCGGCGTGAACGTGCCGATGTGCAGCTCGTAGATCACCGCGCCCTGCAACGGCCGCCCGGTCCACGCCGAGTCCGTCCACTCGAAGGCCGAGTGGTCGTAGACGCGGGACGCCCCGTGCACCCCGTCGGGCTGCCACCGCGAACGGGGGTCGGGCAGCGCCTCGCCGTCGAGCACGAACGCGTAGTCCGTGCCCTCGACGGCCGAGAACCACCACCCCCCGTCCCCGGCGGTCATCTCGTGGTCCTGCCCGTCCACCCGCACCTGAACACGATCACGAGCAGGCGCCCACACCGAGAACGTCACGAATCTCCTCGCACCAGCAGTGCCACGGGGTAGTGGTCCAGCATCTCGCCCAGGTGCCCGCGCGCGGGCCGGGACGTCAGCACGTCGGTCCAGTCGCCGGGCGGCAGCGGCAGCACGGTGTCGCGCCACCCGCCGCCCGCCGCCAGTCCCACCGGCAACCGCGTCGCCACCGCGACCAGACCGGTCCGTTCGAACGCCACGACGTGCTTCGCCGCCGGCCCGGACGCCCACAACGGCCGGTACCCGCGGAACAGCTCCGGCCGCTCCCGCCGCAAGGTCAACGCCCGGTGCACCACCAGCAGCTTGGCCGCCCCGGAGTCGTCCACCGCCGGCAGCCACCCGTCCCGGATGCGCGCGAGCAGCCGTCGCCGCACGTCGTAGTCCACCGGCCGCCGGTTGTCGGGATCGACCAGGGACAGGTCCCACAGCTCCGAACCCTGGTAGACGTCCGGCACGCCCGGCGCGACCAGCTGCACCAGCTTCTGGCCCAGCGCGTTGGACCAGCCCGGCGCGACGACCCGCTCGGCGAACGCCGCCACGTCCCCGCCCAGCGGGCTGTCCAGCACCCGCGTGGGCCAGGCCGCGACCGCCGCCTCGAACTCCTCGTCGTGGTCGATCCACGTGGTGCGGACCTTGGACTCCTTGGCCGCCTTGTCCAGGTAGGCGGCCATCCGGTCGGCGGTGATCGGCCACGCGCCCACCAGCGACTGCCAGGCCAGCATGTTCAGCGCGGGCTCGTCGATGCCGCACTCGGCGGTCCACCGGCGCACCGCGTCGGCGAACTCGTCGGGGATCTCGGCGAGCACCGCGAGCCGCGCCCGCACGTCCTCCGACCGCTTGGTGTCGTGCGTGGACAGCGCGGTCATCGCCGCCGGCGACCCGGCCTCGCGCGCCGCCGCCCGCCGGTGGAACTCCTCGACCGGCACGCCGAACCGGTCCGGCGCGCCGCCGACCTCGTTGAGCGCCACGAACCGGCTGTACCGGTAGAACGCGGTGTCCTCGGTGCCCTTGGCGACGACCATCCCGGAGGTCTGTTGGATGCGGGTCGCCAGCTCCCCGTGCGGGTCGGCCCGGACCTGTTCGTCCAGCGCCCGCACCGCCGGGCAGGTGCACGCGGCCACCGCCGCGTCCCACGCGTCGCGCCCCTCCGGCAGGTAGGACCGGTACACCGGGAACGCGACCATCACCTGCGCCACGGCCTCTTCGGCCAACGCCCGGTCCGGGTGGTCCACCAACGCCGCGATCCGCTTCACCTCGGCCCGCAGGATGCCGCGCGCGACCAGGTCCCGGCACTCGTGCTCGACGGCGGGGAAGTCCGTCGCCACGCCCGACTCCGCCGCCAGCGCGGTGAACGGGCCCTCGCCCGCCGGGTCCACGAACAGCCCGCACACCTCGCGCAGCGCGTCGTAGCCGGTGGTGCCCTCGACGGGCCAGGACGCCGGCAGCGCCTCGTCCACGCCCAGGATCTTCTCCACGACCACCCAGCACCCGGCGCGCCGCTTGAGCAGCCGCATGTACGCGCCGGGGTCGGCCAGCCCGTCCGGGTGGTCCACGCGCAGCCCGGTGACCTCGCCCGCCGCGACCCAGCGCAGCACCTCGCCGTGCGTGGCCTCGAAGACCTCCGGGTCCTCCACCCGCACGGCCGCCAGCGTGGTGATGTCGAAGAACCGCCGGTAGTTCAGCTCGGCGTTGCCGCGCCGCCAGAACACCAGCCGGTAGTGCTCGTGCTCCTCTTCCTCCTCGGGCGAGCCCGCGAAGGGCAGCAGCAGCTTGCCGGAGGACCAGTCCACGTCGAAGTACTTCGCGTACCTCGACTCCCGCCCGTGGGCGAGCAGGTCGGACCACCACGGGTTCTCCGGTCCGGTGGCCATGTGGTTGGGCACGATGTCCACCACCAGCCCGAGCCCGGCCCGCCGCACCGCCTTGGCCAGCGCCTGCCGGCCGGCCTCGCCGCCGAACTCCTCGCGCGCCCTGGTCGGGTCCACCACGTCGTAGCCGTGCGTCGAGCCCGGCACGGCCTCCAGCAGCGGTGACGCGTAGAGCGCGCCCACGCCGAGCGCGTCGAGGTAGTCCACGACGGCCTCCGCGTCGGCGAAGGTGAAGTCGGGGGTGAACTGGATGCGATAGGTCGAGGCGGGTGCTCCCCGGTCCGGGGCGGTCATTCGACGCCCGTCCGCTGGAGCACCAGCAGGGACCGCGCGGGCACGGTCACCGTGCCGCCGGCGGGCACCGGCTCGCCGGTGTCCGGTTCGCGCACCACCCCGGCGAAGGTGTCCACCACGACCGTCCACTGCGGACCGTAACTGTCATCCGGAAGAGTGATTTCGATGTCTCCGTGGTGGGCGTTGAACACGAGCAGGAACGAGTCGTCGAGCACGCGCATGCCGCGCGGGTCCAGGTCCGGGATGCCCTCGCCGTTGAGGAAGACGACGACGCAGCGGCCGAAGTCGTCCTCCCAGTTCTGCTCGGTCATCTCTTCGCCCGAAGGTGTGAACCACGCGATGTCGCGCAGCTCGTCGCCCTTGCGGATGGGCTTGCCCTGGAAGAACCGCCGCCGGCGCAGCACCGGGTGGGCCCGGCGGAACGCGGTGAGCGCGGAGGTGAAGTCGAGCAGGTCCTTGTTCTTCTCGACCAGCGTCCAGTCGACCCAGGACAGCTCGTTGTCCTGGCAGTAGGCGTTGTTGTTGCCCTGCTGGGTGCGGCCCAGCTCGTCGCCGTGCAGGATCATCGGGACGCCCTGCGACAGCAACAGCGTGGCGAGCAGGTTGCGCCGCTGCCGGGCGCGCAGGTCCAGCACCTCGGGGTCGTCGGTCGGCCCCTCGACGCCGCAGTTCCACGACCGGTTGTCGTCCGCGCCGTCACGGCCGTCCTCGCCGTTGGCGTCGTTGTGCTTGCGGTTGTAGGACACCAGGTCGGTGAGGGTGAACCCGTCGTGCGCGGTGACGAAGTTGACCGACGCGTACGGGCGGCGGCCGTCGTCCTGGTACAGGTCCGACGAGCCGGTGACGCGCGAGGCGAACTCGCCCAGCGTCGCCGGTTCGCCGCGCCAGAAGTCGCGGACGGTGTCGCGGTACTTGCCGTTCCACTCCGTCCACAACGGCGGGAAGTTGCCGACCTGGTAGCCGCCGGGTCCGACGTCCCACGGCTCGGCGATCAGCTTGACCTGGCTGACCACCGGGTCCTGCTGCACCAGGTCGAAGAACGTCGACAGCCGGTCCACGTCGTAGAACTCGCGGGCCAGGGTGGCGGCGAGGTCGAACCGGAACCCGTCCACGCGCATCTCGGTCACCCAGTAGCGCAAGCTGTCCATGATCAGCTGGAGGGTGTGCGGGCTGCGGACGTTGAGCGAGTTGCCGGTGCCGGTGTAGTCCATGTAGTACTTCGGCTCGTCGTCCACCAGCCGGTAGTAGGCCTGGTTGTCGATGCCGCGCATGGAGATCGTCGGACCGAGGTGGTTGCCCTCGGCGGTGTGGTTGTAGACCACGTCGAGGATGACCTCGATGCCCGCCTCGTGCAGGGCGCGGACCATGCCCTTGAACTCCTGCACCTGGCCGGCCTGGTCGGGTAGCGCCGCGTAACCGGCGTGCGGCGCGAAGAACCCGATCGTGTTGTAACCCCAGTAGTTGCGCAGTCCCTTCTCGGACAGCCCGTGGTCGGTGATGAACTGGTGCACCGGCATCAGTTCGACCGCGGTCACGCCGAGCGACTTCAGGTGCTCGATCACCGCCGGGTGCGCGAGGCCCGCGTAGGTGCCGCGCAGCCGTTCGGGCACCTCGGGGTGCAGCATGGTCAGGCCGCGCACGTGGGTCTCGTAGATGACCGACTCGTTGTAGGGCGTCTTGGGCGGCCGGTCGTTGGCCCAGTCGAAGAACGGGTTGACCACGACCGACAGCGGGACGTGCCCGGCGGAGTCGAGGTCGTTGCGCTCGTCGGGCTCGCCGAACGGGTAGCCGAACAGCGACTCGTGCCAGTCGACGCCGCCGGTGATCGCCTTGGCGTAGGGGTCGATGAGCAGCTTGTTCGGGTTGCACCGCAACCCCTGCTCCGGGTCGTACGGGCCGTGCACGCGGAATCCGTAGCGCTGGCCGGGGCCGACGCCGAGGAGGTAGCCGTGGTGGACGAAACCGTCCACCTCCGGCAGCCGCACGCGTTCCTCGGTGCCGTCCTCGTCGAACAGGCACAGCTCGACGTACTCCGCCACCTCGGAGAACAGGGTGAAGTTGGTGCCGACGCCGTCGTAGGCCGCGCCGAGCGGGTAGGGCGTTCCGGGCCAGGGTCGCACAGTGCTCCTCCGGGACGAGCGGGTCAACCCCTACCGTTCTAGATCATGCCCTGCCGGAGTGCGACCGGACGAGCTGTCCGCGGGCCGCGACCAGCAGGAGTCTCGCCTCCTGCAACTCGGCGTACCGCAGGTGCTCGCAGGCGGCCTCGGCGCAGGCCACGGCCCTGCCGTAGGCGTCGTCGGCGCTGGCGCCGTCGACCGTCCGCAGGGCTTCGCGGAGAGACTTCTCGGCGGCGTGGGCGCCGGCCAGCGGGTCGGTGAGGTGTGACGGGCGGACGGCCGCGAGGACGCGCTCGACGGCGAGTTCGAGGACGTCGGCGGGGGCCGGGGAGATCATCTGTTCGGGCACCAGCCCGGTGCGGGACACCAGCTCGGTGTTCACGGGTGAATGCCACCTCCAACCGTTGCGCGGGTGACGGCTTGACGATACCCCGCGGATGCGGGAACCGCGGTGACGAGAGTGTTTCCGGTCATCGACGGAGCACCTCCGCGACCCGGAGGACGCGCGCGTCGGTGAACAGGCCGGCGACCCGGACCGGCAGCGGGATGCGCCAGTTCGGGTACTGGTCGACGGTGCCCGGGAGGTTCGGCTGGCGGACCTCGCCGAGGGCGTCCTGGGGCGATGTGAGCAGCAGCAGGGACGGTGCCTTCGCTAGTAGGGCGTGCAGCGCGGTAACCAGGTCATCGGCAGGGACACCTTCCCGCTTGAGCAGTTCTTCGAGTTCGGCGCGCTCGGTGGCGGCAGCCCGGTATTCCCCCTCGACGTCACCTTCAAACGGCCCCAGTTCGGCTCGCACCCGAACGTGTTCGGCGCGCAGGAAACCGGCGGCCGTGGGGAGGTCGTGGGTGGAGACGCTCGCCATCGCGGTCGGGGTCCAGGTGTGCGGCGGCTTGAGCGGGTGGCCGGGCTGCTTGTAGTCGCGCTGGAACCACAGGACGGCGGAGCTGAGCATGCCGTGCGCGTGCAGCTGCTCGGTGACCTTGGGCTCGACCGTGCCGAGGTCCTCCCCCACGACGACGGCGCCCGCCCGGTGCGCTTCGAGCGTGAGGACGGCCAGCATCGCGTCGGCGTCGTAGCGCACGTACGTGCCGCGCTTGGGCGGTTCGCCGGGCGGGATCCACCAGAGCCGCCACAGCCCGGCGACGTGGTCGATGCGGATGCCGTCGCCGTGCCTGAGCACGCTGCGCAGGACCGCGCGGAACGGCTCGTAGCCCTGCTCGGCGAGCCGGTCGGGCCGCCACGGCGGCAGGTTCCAGTCCTGGCCCAACTGGCTGAACGCGTCCGGCGGCGCGCCGACGCGGACGTCGGGGGCGAAGGCGTCGCGGACGGCCCACGTGTCCGCGCCGCCGGGGTGCACGCCGACGGGGAGGTCGTGGACGATGCCGACGGCCATGCCGCCGGCGGCTTCGCGGGCGGTGGCGAGCTGGGCTTCGCAGAGGTGCTGGAGCCAGGCGTGGAAGGCGACCCGGTCGGGGTCGGCCTGGGCGGTGGCGGGGTCGCGGTCCTGCTCGGGCCAGGTGCGCCAGTCGGGGCCGTGCTTCTCGGCCAACGCGCAGAACCGGGCGAAGTCGCGCAGCTCGCGGCCTCCGGCCCCCGTCTCCATTGTCGCATTCGGGTACGACATTCCGGCTGAGCCGCCCCCGGGGGTCATTCTCCCATCCGGGTGCGACAGGCTCTCCCACAGCAGCTCCAGGGCGGCCTTCTTCGCCGTCCAGACCGCGTCGTAGTCGATCAGGTCCGTGTCGTTGTCCGGGCGCAGGGCGTCGACGCGGCGTCGGGTCTCGTCGTCGGCCCGTCGGTAGGCGTCGGTGTCGGCGATCCGCAGGTAGAGCGGGTTGGCGTAGCGGCGGCTCGACGGCGAGTACGGCGACCGTTCCACCGGGACGGTCGGGCTGACCGCCTGCACCGGGTTGACCAGCAGCACGCCCGCGCCCAGCTCGGCGGCGCTGCGGCGGGCGATGGTGGCCAGGTCGGCGAAGTCGCCCATGCCCCACGACTCGTCCGAGCGCATGGCGTAGAGCTGGAGCATCCAGCCCCACGTCTTCGGCACCGGCGGCAGGGCGCGCGGCGCGACGATCACCGTGCGGTCACCCAGTCGGTGGTAGCCCGACGGGGGCACGGCGGGCAGGTCGAGCGTGCCGCCGTCCTCCAGGGTGAGGGTGCCCGGCTCGTCCAGGCGGTCGCCTTCGCGCAGCACGACCGTCCTCGGCGCGGGTCTGGGCGCGTCGAGGGCGGCTCGGACCGCTTCCGGGGTCGAGGCATCGACCCCCAGTTGGGCGAGCACCGCCACCACGACGTCGGGATCGACGTCCGCCCGCTTCTGCTCCGCGTCCTCGTACCAAGTCGCCACGCCGTGCGCGTCGGCCAGTGCCGCAAGCTGGTCGTCCACGTGGGACAGCTTCGTCTCACCCGGTGCGCGCCGGCCAGGCGGGGTGGTGCTGGTCACCCGATGGTCGCAGGCGGTTCACCTCGGGGCGGTCGATTCCCGGACCACCAGGTGCACCGACGGCGGCCTGGCGTCGTCGGCCTCGCCGCGCAGCGCGGCCAGCAGCTGCCCGACGGCGTGCTCGCCGCGTTCCCGCCACGCGCCCTCGACGGCCGTGATGCCGACCGCGCTGACCAGGTCCGGCCCGTCCAGGCTGACGATCGACACGTCACCGGGCACGTCCCGCCCGTCGCGGCGCAGCCGCAGGAACACGCCCAGCGCCACCTGCCCGCTCCCGCACACCACGGCGGTCGGCAGCCGGTCGCCGTCCAGCAGCACGTCCACCACCTGCTCACCGCCCGCGACCGTCGAGGACGACCACAACGTCCACTCCGGACGCACGCTGAGCCCCTCGGCCACCAGCAGCTCGTCGTAGGACTCGTCCACGTCCTCGGGCAGCACCAGCGCGACGTCCCGGTGGCCCAGTTCCAACACGTGCCCGGCGGCCAGCCGCAGCGCCTCGCGCAGGTCGTCGTCACGCACCGCGACCAGCGGCAGGTCCAGTGCCCCGATCGCGTGGGATTCTTCGTCGGTCAGTGTGACCGACAACGCCAGCACGCCGTCCACCCGACGCCCGAGCGGCGGCAGTTCCTCGAAGAACCGCGCCCGCGCCTCCGCGTCGCGCAGCACGTAGAGCAGGACGTCGTACCCGGCCGCGCGCAGCGCGCCCTCGGCCCCGGCCAGCAGGTCCCCGCGCCCGACGTCGGCGGTGAGCACGGCGACCGCGTACTTGCGCCCGCCGGCGAGGCTGGAGGCGTCGCGCGCGATGGCGTACCGCATCCGCTTGGCCACCTCGGTGACGTAGCGGCGGGTCGCCTCGGACACCCCGGGCTCGCCCCGCAACGCCCGCGACACGGTCGCCGCGGACACCCCGGCGGCCCGCGCCACGTCGGACATGCTGGTCAACTCACACCTCCCGGCCTGGCTACGAGCCTAGCGAGAACCGTACGGTGGACCGCGGGCGAACACCCTGAGGAACGTGATCGACACCCTGTGGGAAGGACCGAGCATGCGACCAGGCGACACCGCGCCCGACTTCACCCTGCCGGACCAGGACGGCACCCCGACGAGCCTGGGCGACCTGCTCGCGTCCGGCCCGGTGGTCCTGTTCTTCTACCCGGCCGCGATGACGGCGGGCTGCACGGCGGAGAGCTGCCACTTCCGGGACCTGGCGGCGGAATTCGCGGAGGTGGGCGCCCAACGCGTGGGCATCAGCCGCGACCCGGTGGCGAAGCAGAAGGAATTCGCCACCCGCCACACGTTCGACTACCCGCTCCTGTCGGACGAGGACGGGACGGTGGCCGAGCACTTCGGCGTGAAACGCCGTTTCGGCCCACTGCCCGTCAAGCGCCACACTTTCGTCATCGACACCGACCGCACGATCCTGGACGTCATCAAGTCCGAATTCGCCATGGCCGCCCACGCGGACAAAGCCCTGGCCACCCTACGGGCGCACGTCAAGGACTGAATCGCAGGAAAGCCCGCATCCCTCCCTTGCCCGGAAATCCGGGAACATCACGGGCGCAGGCCCGCCAACACGAACTCGGCGATCTCGGTGGCCAGTCGCTCCGGCGATTTCGGACCGTCCGGCCGGTACCAGGTCGGCAATTGGTTCACCACACCCAACGCGATCAACACCGCCGTGTCGGCGGGCACGCGGGAACTGAAACTGCCGTTCGCCTGCGCCTTTTCCACCACCGCGCGGAAAGTCTCGTGGTAACGGCGGCGCTCGGCGCGGAAAGCCGCCATCCGCTCGGCGTCGAGCCGGTGCATCTCGCGCACGAACACGGCGGTCTCGTCGACGCTCTCCGCCGTCGTCTCCACCAGGCTCACGATGATCCGCCGCACGGTCGTCGCCGCGTCCTCGCCCGCCGCGACGATCCGGTCCAGGTCGGCCATCTGCCGGCCGATCAGCGACCGGTAGATCTCGAACAGCAGGTCGTCCTTGGAGCCGAAGTAGTGGTAGAGCGCGCCCTTGGTCACCGAGGCCGCCTCGACCACCTCCTGCACGGTGGTCGCGTCGAACCCCTTCGCGGCGAACAGGCGGACCGCCGCGTCGACGATCCGCTCGGGCGTCGTCTTCCGGGCCACGTCAGGCCCCCGGCGCCAAGGCCCGCACCAGGTCGAGCTGGTCGGCGCCCGTGGGCAGCACGGCGATGACCGGCGTGTCCACGCCGTTGGCCGCGTACTCGGCGACCCGCGCGCGGCAGTGGTCGACGCTGCCGTGCACGACCAGGTCGTCCACCACCTCGTCCGGGATCACCTCGGCGGCCTTGCGGCGGTCGCCCGCCTGCCACGCCTCGTGCATCGGCCGCAGCAGCTCGCCGCGCCCGAGCCAGTCGTGGAACGCCGCGTACGCGGGGACGGTGAGGTAGGTGCTGATGAGCATCCGGCCGAGGCCGCGCGCGGCTTCGGCGTTCTCGGTCGGGCACACGAAGATGCGCGCCGCGAGTTCCTTGTCGCCCAGCTCGGCGCGGACCTTCGGCACGTCTGCCGCGCCGAGCCAGTTGGTGATGGCGCCGTCGGCCTCGCGGCCCGCGAGGCGGAGCATGTTCGGGCGC
Organism: Saccharothrix sp. NPDC042600; assembly: GCF_040647305.1. NCBI lineage: Bacteria > Bacillati > Actinomycetota > Actinomycetes > Pseudonocardiales > Pseudonocardiaceae > Saccharothrix > Saccharothrix sp. NPDC042600. The sequence continues at coordinate 12,018 of NZ_JBEZBW010000151.1, forward strand.
AGGGCGGCGAGCATGATCGGCACGCGGCGCTCCGGCGCGCGTTCCAGCCGGAACCCGCGCACGGCGAACGTGTCGTACTGCTCGGTGACCTTCTCGCCCGCGAGCGCCGCCTTGAGGAAGCGCAGCGTGTCCCGCGTCCGCTTGAACGGCTCGGTGAACTCGACCGCGTTCCAGCGCTGGACGATCGCCGGCGACGACGACCCGATGCCGAGCACGAACCGGTTGCCCGACACCTCGGCCAGGGTCGCCGCCGTCATGGCGAGCGTCGCGGGGCCCCGCGTGTAGACGGGGGCGATCGCGGTGCCCAGGCGCAGGTCCGACCACTGCGCGGCCAGGGCCAGCGGGGTGAACGCGTCGGTGCCCGCCGTCTCGGCCGACCAGATGTCGGTGTAGCCGAGGTCGCCGAGCTCGGCCACGAGCTCGCGGTGGTCGAGCACGGGAACGCCGACCAACGGCAGCGTGATTCCCCAACGGCTCACGGTTCGCCTCCGTCCACTTCGGGTGACGGGGCCAACCGTACCTCAGGTACCGACCAGTCGGTATGTGGTCAGAGGGAGATGCCGCGCTCGCGCAGCCAGCCGACCGGGTCGATCTTCTGCGAGCCGTTCAGCCACACCTCGAAGTGCAGGTGCGGGCCGGTGGACTGGCCGCGGTTGCCCATGGTCGCGATCTGCTGACCGGCGGCGACCTGCTGGCCCTCGCTGACCAGGATCTCGTTCACGTGGCCGTAGATGGTGACCGTGCCGTCGCCGTGCTGGACCCGGACCCACAGCCCGAAGCCGCTGGCCGGACCGGCCTCGATGACCACGCCGTCCATCGCCGACAGGATCGGGGTGCCGATGGAGTTGGCGATGTCCACGCCGTAGTGGGTGGTGCCCCACCGCGCGCCGAAGCCGGAGGTGAACGAGCCCTCGGCGGGCTTGGCCACCTTGGGCCGGCGGGCGGCCTCCTCGGCGGCCTTCTTGGCGGCCTGCTCCGCGGCGACGCGCGCCGCCTCGGCCGCGGCGGCCTCCTGCTGGCGCTTCAGCTCCGCCTGGCGGGCCGTGTAGCCGTTGGAGGCGTGCTGGATGGCCAGGCCGACGTGCTGCCGGGCGATCAGGCCCTCGGAGCGCATGAGCTTCGCGGCCTCCAGGCCGGGCTCGATCTCGTGCCGGGTGTGGATCGTGGTGTGCGCCGCCTCGGGAGCGCCGGACACCGCGATCGCGGCGGCCAGGTCGGTGCTGGCGGCCAACGGCGTGATCTCGGTGCCGCCGCTGGTGGCGCCGACACTGGCCAGGGCGCCGAGCGCCACGACGGCCGCGACCTTGCCGGAAACGGGCTTTCTGTCATCCTCCGCGCGGTGCGCACCACGCTTGCCGGTGGCGCTCGGGCGCGTGCTGAACACGCTGCGACCACGGGCCTTGGTATGCCGTGCCAAAGGTATGCCTTCCTTGCATCGGGGAGCCCGGTCGGGACGCCTGGCGGGGGATCCAGGAGGCGGCGCTTTCGGGGAGCGACGCCGTGTCCCTTTGGTGACCGAACCGTGACATGCGGCGGGGAACGTAACCCGTGGTGATGAGCGAAGGCAACCCATCGGGCCGCGACTAGCGCGATTTGGTGAGATAACCCACTGATCGTCACTGTGCGTGATGTAGTACACGCGCGTTCCGCAATTCGCCGTTATAAATGCCTGGTCAGCGGGGTGGAGCCAGCGTAACCGGGTGGGGGTTGGGGTGGGGTGCCGGTGGGTGCCGGTGGTGGCGGGCGGGGCGGTGTCAGGGTGGGTGTTTGGGCTGGTCCGGCGCGGTACCAGTGGGTGGGTCGGGGGTGGGCCGGAACTGGATCGAGTAAGTCGGGTTTCGCCGGGGCGGCGGTCGGGTAAGTGAACGGGCTCATCGGCGACCCGGCCGGGGGGTGTGGGGCTGCGCGGGGCGAGGCGCGGGACTGTGTCCGGGGCGGGCGGTGTGGGGCGGCGGATGCGCGG
>NZ_JBEZBW010000152.1:0-13917 GCF_040647305.1 Saccharothrix sp. NPDC042600
GGGCGGGCGACGCGGGCCAGGCGGGCGGCGCGGGCCAGGCGGGCGGCGCGGGCCAGGCAGGCGGCGCGGGTCAAGCGGGCGGCGCGGGCCAAGTGGGCCGAGCCAGCGGCAGCCAGGCGAGCGGCGCGGGCCGGGCAAGCAGCGCGAGCCGGGGTGGCACGTGCCGTTCGTGGTTCGGGCGGTGTGGGCCGGCTGCCGCCCCCGGTTCCATTGTCCCACCGGGGTACGACAATCCGGCTGCCCACGGCGGACCGGCCCGCGGACGCACGCGAGCCGCACCACCCCGCGGAGTGGTGCGGCTCGGACGGCCGAAATCCTCAGCCCTTGACCGCGCCCGACGACAAGCCCGTCACCAGGAACCGCTGGACCAGGTAGAACACCACGATCGCCGGGATCGCCACCAGGATCGACGCCGCCGCCAAGTGCCCCCACTCGGTCCGGTTCTGCTGGACGAAGACCTGCAGGCCCACCGCCAGCGTCTTCGACTCGTCCGCCGCCGACAGGAACGCCGAGGCGAACGCCACCTCACCCCAAGCCGTCAGGAACGCGTAGAACGCCGTCACCGCCAACCCCGGCCGCGCCAGCGGCAGCACCAACCGCCAGAAAACGCCGAACGGCGACAGCCCGTCCACCCGCCCGGCCTCGTCGATGTCGGTCGGGATGGTGTCGAAGTACCCCTTCAGCATGTACGTGCAGAACGGCACCGCGGTCGTGCAGTACACCAGCACCAGGCCGATGCTCGTCCCCTGGATCCCCAGCGTCAGCAGGATGTTGTAGAGCGGCACGATCAGGACCGCGAACGGGAACATCTGCACGACCAGGAACGACAGCATCAGCGACCGCTTGCCCGGGAACCGGAACCGCGACGCCGCGTACCCCGTGGTCGCCGAGAGGAAGACCGCGATGAGCGTGGTCATCAGCGCGATCAGGATCGAGTTGCCGAACCACGCCAGGAAGTTGCCCTTCTCCCCGGACAGGATCCGCACGTAGTTGTCCACACTGGACTCGTTCACCAGCTTGGGCGTGGTCTCCACGGCCCGCGCGTCGGGCTTGAACGACGTGACCAGCACCCAGAACACCGGGAACACCGCGATCAGCGACGCGACGACCAGCGCCGCGTGCAGGCCGATGCTCGCCCCGACCGAACGCTCGGCGCGCTTGAGCGAGCCGCGTCGGGGAGCCGCCTTCAGGGACGCCGCTTCGACCGTCATCACCACACCTCGCCTTGCCTGCGCAGAGCACGCCGGTAGACGCTCGCGAACACGAGCAGGACGGACAGGATCAGCACGCCGTACGTCGACGCCACGGCGTAGTCCCGGGAAGCGCCCGAGAAGAACCGCTCGAACGCGTACGTCACCAGGATGCGGGTGTTCGGGTTCGGGCCGGTGATCAGGTAGATCACGGCGAACATGTTGAACGTCCAGATGATGCCCAGCAGCACCACCGTGCTGGACACCGACTGCAGACCGGGCAGCGTCACGTGCCGGAACCGCTGCCACGCCGACGCGCCGTCCATCTCGGCCGCCTCGTAGAGGTCGCCGGGGATCGACTGGAGACCGCCGAGCAGCGCGACCATCATGAACGGCACGCCCAGCCAGATGTTCACGACCATGACGGCGACCAGCGCCCAGTCGGACTGGCCCAGCCACACGGGGTCGGGCAGGCCGATCGCGCGCAGGAACTGGTTGATGATCCCGTACTGCGCGTTGAACATGTACTTCCACGCGAACGCGCTGATGAACGCGGGCACCGCCCACGGCAGGATCAGCAGGACGCGGTAGACGGTGCGGCCCCTCACCTGGCGGTTGAGCAGCAGGGCCAGCACCAGGCCGATCGTGTAGTGGAAGAACACGCAGCCGAAGGTCCAGACGAGCGTGCGGACCAGGGTGGACCAGAACGACCCGTAGCTGGCGTCGCCGGACAGGACGTTCAGGTAGTTGTCCAGGCCTACGACCGTGTACGCGGCGGGGCGGTCCAGGACCGGGTTCGCGATGTTGCCCTCGTTGATGTTCGTGAAGGTGAAGAACACGCCTTGGGCGAGGGGGAGCAGCACCAGCACGGCGATGACCACCACCACCGGCAGCACCATCGCGTACGCGTACCAGTGCCGGTCCAGGAACCTGCGCACTGTCGCCTCCTTGTGTGGGTGGGGTGGGACGCCGGGGCGGGGAGGCGCCGGGCGTCGGCGGGACGCCCGGCACCTCACGACCACGTCAGCCGATGGAGTACTCGGTGACGACCTGGTCCTTGTACGCCTTGGCGACCTCGTCCAGGGCGGCCTTCGGCTCCTTCTTGCCGGCGAGCACGTCGGCGTAGGCGATCTTCAGCGGGTCGAACAGCTGGCCGCCCTCGGGGATCCACGGGCGGGCGTGGGCGGCGGTGGCCACCGGCTGGAAGGCGGAGACGACCGGGTTGGCCTTGACCTCGGCGTTCTCGTAGGCGCTCTTGCGGGTGGGCAGCAGGCCCAGCTCCTTGGCCACCTGGACCTGCGACTCGGTGCTGCTCATGCACGCGATGAGCTTCTGCGAGCTGTCCTTGGCCTTGGTGCCCTGGCGGATCACGTAGTCGTGGCCGCCCACCGGGGCCGAACCCTTGCCGGCGGTCTCACCGGGGACCGGCGCGATGCCGAGGTTGGCCTTGTCGGTGAACGCGGTGCCCTTGAGGTAGTCGGCGACCGACCACGGGCCGTTGATCACCATGGCGACCTCGCCGCCGCTGAAGGCGGCCTGCATGTTGTTGTACGAGTTGGCCGGGTCGAGGGCCGTGGAGGCGGCCTTCGCGTCCAGCAGGCCCTTGGCGGTTTCGAGGGCCTTCACGTTCTGCGCGGAGTTCACGACGATCTTCTTCGCGTCGGCGTCCACCAGGTCGCCGCCGGCGCCGTAGATGAACGGCAGCGCGTAGTAGGCGTCGTTGTTGATGAAGATGGTCTTCTCGCCGCCGAGCTTCGCGGCGGCGGCCTTGACCTCTTCCCACGTCTTCGGCGGCTCGACGCCGGCGTCCGCGAGCTTCTTCTTGTTGTAGAAGAGCGCGAGGCTGTCGGTCACCTGCGGCACGCCGTAGGTCTTGCCGTCGTACTTGGTGGAGCCCAGCGGGGTCTCCAGGAAGTCGGCCGTGTCCTTGGCCAGGTCGGTGCCGGACAGGTCCATGACGTAGCCGAGCTTGGCCAGCTGCGGCACCCAGGCCACCTCGGCGCGGAACACGTCGGGGCCCTGGCCGCCCTGCGCGGCGGTCTTGTAGTTGTTCAGGGCCTGGTCGAAGGCGACCGTCTCGGTCTTGACCTTGTAGCCGCCCTTGGTCGCGCAGTCCTGCGCGATCTTGGCGAACACCGGGCTCTCGTTGGGGCCGCTGGTGTCCCAGAACGTGACCTCGCCGCTGTCGGCCGACGAGGTCCCGCCACCCCCGCCGCACGCGGTGAGGGTGAGGGCGCCGGCGATGCCTGCTGCCACGGCGGTCACGAGGGTGGTACGTCGCATCGTTGCTGTCGTCCCTCCTGCTGGCCTCGTCGCGACGAGGGTTCTGCAAGAACTTGCGAAATTGTTGCCGTGGATTTCATACCCCCGAGTACTGCTCGGTCAAGGGTCTGCACGTAACCGAGCCGTAACGGCGGCGGCCGAGCGGGCGAAACACCGGCAAGCGTTGCAAATTTTTGCTGGGGCGTGCAGGCTGCAGCCCGAAGTGGATCGTTCTGGAGGAGGCGCGGTGTCCGGTCTGTCCGAGATCGCCAGGGCGGCCGGCGTGAGCATCTCGACGGTGAGCCGGGTGCTCAACCGGCGACCCGGCGTGAACGACGAGACGCGGCAGCGGGTGCTGGCCGTGCTCGCGGAGATGCCCTACACGCCCCGGGGCCTGGGCGCGTTGCAGCGCACCGGGGTCATCGGGCTGCTGGTGCCCGAGCTGTCCAACCCGGTGTTCCCGGCGTTCGCCGAGGCGCTGGAGGTGCGGGCGGCGCGGCTGGGGTACTCGTCGCTGCTGTGCAACACGCGGGCGACCGGGGCGGCGGCGATGGGCGAGGAGGAGTACGTCCGGATGCTGCTCGCCCGCGGCGTCGAGGGCATGGTGTTCGTGTCGCCGGAGATCACCAACGTCGAGGTGCCGCTGGGGCAGGCGCCGCGGCCCAGCTACTACGCGAAGCTGCTGGCCGACGGCGTGCAGATGGTGTTCCTGAACGGGGCCACGCCCTCGCTGGACGTGCCCGACGTGACCGTGGACGAGCAGCACGCGGGGTACGCGGCGACGCGGCACCTGGTGGAGCTGGGGCACCGGCGGGTCGGGTTCGTCTCGGGACCGGCGCGGTCGCTGCCGTCGCGGCTGAAGCGGGCGGGGTGGGCGGCGGCGCTGGAGGAGGACGGGCTGCCGGCCGGCGCGGAGTTCGTGGCGCACGGGCCGTTCGGGCCCGAGGGCGGCGCGGAGGCGGTCGCCGCGTTGCTGGACACCGTGCGACCCACGGCGGTGATCTGCTCGTCGGACCACATGGCGATCGGCGTGTTGCGGGAGGCGCACCGGCGCGGGTTGCGGGTGCCCGGCGACCTGTCGGTGGTGGGGTTCGACGACATCCCGCTGGCCGCCTACTGCCTGCCGTCGCTGACCACCCTGGCGCAACCCATCGAGGAGATGGCGGCGGCGGCCGTGGACGAGTTGGTCCACCGGCTGGACCCCGATCGGCGCAGGCGTCCGCCGGGCAACTACACGCGTGTGTTCCGCCCCCGGCTGGTCGTCCGGGAGACCACCGCGCCGCCCGCATTGGTTTAGACCAATGTTTTGCGAAACAACATAGCCCTACCTGCACAGATGACTTTTTGCAGGGACGGTGGTCACCCCCACTTCTGTAATTGGTTCTGAACCGTTACGGTCACTTCATGGCGCGGTCGATGCATGTGCGACGCCCCGCGACGCTCGCCTCACTGGCGGCTGAGCTGGGTGTTTCCCGGACAACGGTGTCCAACGCGTACAACCGTCCCGACCAGCTCTCACCGGAGCTGCGACGCCGGGTGTTGGAGACAGCGAGACGACTCGGGTACCCGGGGCCCGACCCGGTGGCCCGTTCCCTGCGCACGCGCAAGGCGGGGGCGGTGGGCCTGCTGCTCACCGAGAACCTGTCCTACGCGTTCCGCGACCCGGCGGCGATCGGGTTCCTGGAAGGCCTGGCGCTCGCCTGCGAGGACGCCGGCACCGGCCTGCTGCTGGTCCCGGCGAACCCCGAGCGCGAGGACGTGGCGGCCGTGCACCGCGCCGGTGTGGACGGCTTCGTCGTCTACTCCGTGCCCGACGACGACCCGCACCTGGCCGCCGTGCTGGAGCGCCCGGTGCCCACCGTGGTGTGCGACCAGCCGGACCTGGGCAACGTCGACCGCGTCGGCATCGACGACCACGCCGCCATGAACAGCCTCGCCAAGCACCTGATCTCGTTGGGGCACCGCCGGATCGGCGTGGTGTGCATGCGCCTGGCCCGCGACCGCAACGACGGGTACGTGACCCAGGAGCGCCAGCGGTCCGCGCACTTCCACGTGCAGCGGGCGCGCCTGGCCGGCATCGCCGAGGCGTTCGGCGAGGTCGGCGTGGACTGGGCGGGCGTGCCGGTGGTGGAGCGGTTCGACCACACCATCGCCTCCGGCGCGTCGGCCGCGGCCCAGGTGCTCGACCGCGACCCGCAGATCACCGCGCTGATCTGCACGTCCGACATCCTCGCGCTGGGCGCGCTGGGCGAGGCGCGCAAGCGCGGGCTCAACGTGCCGCACGACCTGACCGTGACCGGGTTCGACGGCATCCGCGAGGCCGAGCAGGCCGGGCTGACCACGGTCCGCCAGCCGGTGCTGGAGAAGGGCCGCGCGGCGGGCAAGCTGCTGCTGGACTCCGCCGAGCGCACCCGGCCGCGTTCGGTCACGCTGACCACCGAACTGGTCGTCGGCGCCACCGCCGCCTCGCCGCGCGGCGTGGTCGAGGAGCGCTGGTTCGGTCCGTGACCGCCGGGCCGGGGAGGTCTCAGGTCATCCGGAAGACGACCGGATCGCTCGCCTTCCCGGCCACCCACGCGGTGAGCAGGTAGTCCCCCGGCCCCAGCCGGGTGTGCTTCGCGCAGCCCGGCTCCGACGTGGTGCCGCGCCACTTGATGCCGAAGTCGAACACCTCGCCCGGCCGCAGCACCCGCACCTCGGACCCGCCGGTGTTGAAGCAGTCGTTGCTGGACCACAGGCGCGTCGCGCCGTCCACCGACGACACGACCAGTTCGCGCACCGCCCGGCCGATCTCCTTCGCGCACGGCAGCGGCCCGGTGTTGGACACCAGGATCTTGAACCCGACCTGCTCGCCGACCGGGTAGGACGCCTTCTCCACCTCCGCCCGCACGCTGACCTGCGCGGCGTCGCACGGCTGCGGCGGTCCCGGCGGCGGCGTGGGCTTGGGCGGCTCGGCGGCCGGCGGCGGTGGGGGCGGCGGGGTCGTCGAGGACGAGGACGGCGCGGTCGGCGTCTCGGCCTGCGGCGGCGGGCTGGACGAGCCCGCGGCGACGGGCGTGGCGTCCAGCGCCGGGTCGCCGCGCCCGGCGAGCGCCCCGACCACCCAGACGACCAGCACGAGCGCCGCGACCGCGCCGCCGGCGGCCAGCGCGCGGCGCCGCCGGTACACGGTGGGCGGCAGCGGGCCGGAGGGGTCGATCACGCGCTCGAACGTAGCCGGGGACCCGCTGATCTCGGCGGAAGCCGAGGTCGCCCGATGCGGTGAACGTGACGCACACCCGATTCACTTGCCGGCATCCGGGACGCGGGTTCCAATCCGGGGGACACGGAGGTGACCATGACGTCGATCGACGAGCTGCTCCGCCGCAACGCCGAACTGGGCGACGCCGTCCCCGGCGACCGCTCCTCGCCCAGGCCCTCCCTCCAGGTGGCCGTCCTGACCTGCATGGACTCGCGCATCCGCGTGTTCGAGATCTTCGGCCTGAAGCAGGGTGAGGCGCACGTGCTGCGCAACGCCGGCGGTGTGGTGACCGACGACATGATCCGCTCCCTGGCGCTGTCCCAGCGCAAGCTGGGAACCCGCGAGGTGCTCCTGGTGCACCACACGAACTGCGGCCTGGAACTGGTCACCGAGGACGCGTTCAAGGACGAGCTGGAGAAGGACACCGGCATGCGCCCGACGTGGTCCGTGGAGGCGTTCAAGGAGGTCAAGGACAGCGTCCGCAACTCCATGAACCGCCTGCGCCACAGCCCGTACGTGCCGCACCGGGACAACGTGCGCGGGTTCGTCTACGACGTCCACACCGGCGAGCTGAGCGAGGTCGTCTAGGCCGGGAACCCGGGCGGACCGGTTCTGGAACACTGGCGCACGCTATGAGCCTGGACGCGCAGACCCTCATCGACTGGTTCGCCGACACCGCCCGCGACCTGCCCTGGCGGCGGTCCGACTGCACCGCCTGGGGCGTGCTGGTCAGCGAGATCATGTTGCAGCAGACGCCGGTCGCCCGGGTCGAGCCGATCTGGCACGAGTGGCTCGCGCGGTGGCCCAAGCCGTCCGCCATGGCCGAGGCCACGCAGGGCGAGGTGCTGCGGGCGTGGGGCAAGCTCGGGTACCCGCGGCGGGCGCTGCGGCTGCACGCCGCCGCCCAGGCCATCGCCACCGAGCACGACGACGTCGTGCCCGACGACGTGGACACCCTGCTCGCCCTGCCCGGCATCGGCGCGTACACCGCCCGCGCGGTGGCGGCTTTCGCCTACGGGCAGCGCGTCCCGGTGGTGGACACCAACGTGCGGCGGGTGGTCGCGCGGGCCGTGCACGGGGCCGGGGACGCCGGACCGCCCTCGACCACCAAGGACATGAGGGACGTCGAGGTCCTGCTGCCCGAGGACGACGCGGCGGTGTTCTCGGCGGCGTTGATGGAGCTGGGCGCGGTCGTCTGCACCGCCCGGTCGCCGCGGTGCGCGGACTGCCCGGTGTTCGAGACCTGCGCGTGGCAGCTCAACGGCCGACCGGCCTACGACGGGCCGGCCAAGGCGGTGCAGAAGTTCGCGGGCACCGACCGGCAGGTGCGCGGGCTGCTGCTGGACGTCCTGCGCGGCACCGTCGAGCCGGTGGCGAAGGCGCGGCTGGACCGGGTGTGGTCCGACGCGGGCCAGCGGGACCGGTGCCTGCACTCGCTGCTGGTGGACGGCCTGGTCGAGCAGACCGCGGACGGCCGGTTCGCGCTGCCCGGGGAGCACTGACGTGCACGCGCTGGTGGTGTTCTTCGACGCCGAGGCCGACGCGAAGGTCCGCGAGCTGTGGCGGCGGATCGGCTCGACGTTCGAGTACCCGCCGCACCTGACCTTCGCCATCGCGGGCGCGATCGGGCCGAAGGTCCGGGCGGAGCTGCGCGAGGACCTGTCCCGGCTGTGGCTGCCCGACCTGTACCTGCACACCCTGGGCGTCTTCGCCACCACCGAGAACGTGCTGCAGCTGGGCGCGGTGGTGGACGGCGAGCTGCTCGCGGTGCACTCGGCGATCCACGACGTGCTGGCGGGCCGGGTCAAGGACCCGCAGGCCTACTACCTGCCGGGCAACTGGGTCCCCCACTGCACGCTCGCCCACGGCGTGGACGACGAGGCGCTGGTCAAGGCGTTCGCCGCGGTGCACCCGGTGGGGACCATCCGCGCCAAGGTCCGCGAGATGTCCATTGTGGACACTCAGACCGGCGGGATCGACCCGCTCAGGAAGGCCTCGACCGCGCCCCGGTAGACGTCCGGGGCCTCGTCGTGCACCACGTGCCCCGACTCGGGCACCAGCAGGTGCGCACCGCCGGTCCGCCGCGCCACCTCCGCCATCTGCCCGGCGCGCAGCCCGCCGCGACCGGCCTCGATGGTCAGCGTCGGGCAGCGGATGGCGTCCACGAAGTCCCAGTACGACCGGACGCCCCACTCGGCCGCGATCTCGTAGAGGTCCTCGATGTCGGCGATCAGGTGCCAGCCGTCGGCGCGCTCCTCGAACATCTCCTCCACGCGCGGCACCCGCACGACCGACTTCACGTGCGCCAGGGACTCGAACACCGGCCACGAGTCGAAGTACCAGCGCCACTCGTCCACCGTGCGGCCGGTGTTGTCCGGCACCACGTCCTCCGCGACGACGCCCGCCACCAGGTCCGGCCGGGTCGCCGCGAGCGCCCACGCGTGCAGGCCGCCCATCGAGTGCCCGATGACGACGGCGGGCGCGAGGTCGAGGCGTTCGACCACCTCGGCGGCGTCGGCGACGAAGTCCTCGGTCCGGTAGGGACCCTTCCGCGGGTTGCGGCCGTGACCGCGGGCGTCGGTGGCGACCACCCGCCCGTACGGCTTGAGCCACTGCGCGACCGTCCACCACGTCGAGGCCCGGCTCATCAGGCCGTGCAGCAGCAGGATCCCGCGTCCCGATCCACCGAACTCCGCAACGCTCATGCGTGCATCATGTCGGCATGGCACTCAGCCCCAAGGCCCGCCCTTACCTGCTCGTCGCCGCACTGGTGCCGGCGGTCGTCGGGGTGCTGGTCGCCAAGACGCCCGCGGAGACCGGCCGCCCGGTCGCGGTCCCGCCCACCAGCACGCCGCCGGTGGTGAACGAGGTCGGCGGGGACGGCGCGGGCGACCCGTACTACCCGCAGGACGGCAACTCCGGCTACGACGTCAGCGGCTACGACATCGCCATCAGCTACGACCCGGCCACGAAGCACCTCGACGGGCAGGCGCGGATCACGGCGGTCGCCACGGCCGACCTGAGCCGGTTCAACCTCGACCTCCACCAGTTGGAGGTCACCGAGGTGACCGTGGGCGAGGAGAAGGCGCGGTTCGCGCGCGAGGGCGACCACGAGCTGGTCATCACGCCCGTGCAGCCGCTGCGCCGCGAGCAGCGGTTCGTCGTGACCGTGACCTACGCGGGCGAGCCGACCGTGGTGCAGGACCGGGCGCTGGGCCGCAGCGGCTGGCAGATCTCGGCGTCCGGCGGCGCGTTCGCGGCGGGCCAGCCGCACTCGGCGACCACCTGGTTCCCCGCCAACGACACCCCGCGCGACAAGGCCACGTTCAAGCTCGCCGCGCGCGTGCCGGACGGGTGGTCCGCGGTGTCCAACGGCGTCGAGGAGGGCTCCACCAGCGAGGGCGGCTGGACCACGTTCCGCTGGAACGCCCCGCAGCCCATGGCCACCTACCTGACGACCGTGGCGATCGACAGGTGGACGTTCGACCGGTCCACGCTGCCCGACGGGACGCCCGTGGTCAGCGCGTACGCGCCGGGCGCGCTGGACGCCCGCGCCGACCACCGGCGGCTGCCCGAGGTGATCGAGTTCCTGTCCGGGAAGTTCGGGCCGTACCCGTTCCAGGCGGCGGGCGGGATCTTCCTGGTCGACAACATCGGGTTCTCGCTGGAGACCCAGACGCGGCCGATCTACGCGCAGTGGGCCGACCTCGACACGATGGTCCACGAGAACGCGCACATGTGGTTCGGCGACTCGGTGTCGCTGCGGTCGTGGTCCGACATCTGCCTCAACGAGTGCTTCGCCAGCTACGCGCAGTGGCTGTGGGAGGAGGGCAAGGACGGCGCGGACCTGGACGAGCGGTTCCGCTCGGAGGTCGCCCGGACCCGGAACTCCGAGTCCTACTGGGGCCGCAAGCTCTACGACATGGGGCGCGGCAACGAGTTCCGCGGCGTGTACGACAAGGGCCAGCTCGCCGTGCACGCCCTGCGCCGCCAGGTCGGCGAGGCGGCGTTCGACCGGGTCCTCAAGGAGTGGACGGCCAAGCACCGCGACGGCAACGCGTCGTGGCCGGAGTTCGAGGAGCACGTGGAACGGGTGTCGGGGCAGGACCTCGACGCGTTCTTCGCGGCCTGGTTCCGCGGCGCCGAACTGCCGCCGTCCGACGACCTGCTCTACCCCGGCTCCCTGCGCCGCTGACTGCTACCGTCGGGGGCATGGCGGTTGTGAAGATCAACGCGATCCACGTGCCCGACGGTTCCGGCCCGGAGCTGGAGAAGCGGTTCGCCGCGCGGCTCGGGGCGGTCGACTCGTCGCCCGGCTTCCTCGGGTTCCAACTGCTGCGCCCGGTGGCCGGCGACACCCGGTACTTCGTGGTCACGCACTGGGAGACCGACGAGGACTTCAAGAACTGGCTGGGTGGCTCCGCCCGGGAGGCGCACTCCGGCGAGCGCGCGAAGCCCGTGGGCACCGGCTCGGACCTGCTGGAGTTCGAGGTGGTCCTGTCGTCGGAACCGAAGAAGTCCTGATCGCCTTTGAGTGATCTCCAGCGGGCCGCGGAGCTGATCGCCGGGGCGGACGCGGTGCTGGCGTGCGCGGGCGCGGGCATGGGGGTCGATTCCGGCCTGCCCGACTTCCGCGGCGACCACGGGTTCTGGCAGGCGTACCCGCCGTACGAGCGGCTGGGGTTGAAGTTCGTCGAGCTGGCCGACCCGGTGCACTTCGCGGACGACCCGACGCTCGCGTGGGGCTTCTACGGGCACCGGCTCGACCTGTACCGGCGGACCGTGCCGCACGCCGGGTTCGGCGTGCTGCGGGACTGGGGCGCGCGGGTGTTCACGTCGAACGTGGACGGGCAGTTCCAGCGGGCCGGGTTCGCCGACGTGGCCGAGGTGCACGGGTCGATCCACCACCTGCAGTGCGTCGAGCCGTGCACCGACGAGGTGTGGGCGGCCGACGACGTGGTGGTCGAGGTCGATCCGGAGACGATGCGGGCGGTGTCGCCGCTGCCGTCGTGCCGCAACTGCGGTGGGCTGGCGCGGCCGAACATCCTGATGTTCGGCGACTGGGCGTGGGTGCCCGACCGGAGCCGGCGGCAGTTGGACGCGTTGACCGAGTGGCGGCGGGGCAAGCGGAACCTGGTCGTGCTGGAGCTGGGCGCGGGGTTGGCGGTGCCGACCGTGCGGCGGCAGGCGGAGCTCGCCAGTGCCGCGTCCGGGGCGCTGATCCGGGTCAACCCGCGCGAGCCGGACGTGCGGCACGGGCGCGGGGTGTCCCTGCGGATGGGCGCCCTGGAGGCTTTGGCAGCCTTGGCCGACCTCGTTCCGCGCTAGTCCTACGGTCCCGGGACGACGAAGCGGGCGATCACGGCCCGGTGGTCCGAGCCGGGGAGGTCCACCACGTCGAAGTCCTCCACCGGGCAGCGGCCGTCGACCAGGACGTGGTCGATGGTGACCGGCGGCGGCCACACGCCACCGCCGGACGGCCAGGTCGGCTCCAGGCCGGCCCCGACCTGGTCGGCGGCGTCCACGTAGCCCTGGTTGAGCAGCCGGCGCATGCCGACGTGGTCGAGGGTCGAGTTGAAGTCGCCGGCGAGGACCCGGACGAGGCCGTTGTGGTCGGGTTCGGGCAGGCCGGCCATGTCGCGCTGCCACTGGTCGGGGCCGTCGGTGACGACCGGCGGCATGGGGTGGACGGAGACGACCTCCAGGTCCGGGCCGGGCAGGTCCACCAGCGCGCCGGCCTGGCCGAGGCTGCTCGGGGCGGCGAGGGTGCGCGGCGTGAGCGGGAAGCGGGAGGCGATGCCCGCGCCGGACGCGCCGGGGGCGTCCAGGAAGACGCGGTGCGGCAGGACGTCGTCGAGGCCGGCCCGGTCGAGGTCGGCGACCATGGCCGGGGTGAGCTCCTGGAAGGCGAGGACGTCCACCTCGTGCTCGCGCGCGGTCCGGACGACGGCCTCGGCATCGGCGATGCCGACCAGCAGGTTCGCCGCCATGACGCGCACGGTGAACCCGACCCCGTTGGGCCGCGGGTCGGGGAAGGCGCGCGGCGCGACGGCCGCCACCAGCACCAGGGCGACCAGCAGGACCACGGTCCCCACCGCCCACCGCCGCAACACCAGCGCCAACGCGCCGAGCAGCACACCGGCCGCCGTGGTGTACGGGACGAGGGCCGTGGTGGCGATCATGTACCGGGTGCCGTCGATCCCGAGGAACCGGAGCCCGGCCGCCGCCAGGAACGCGATCGCCGCCGTCACCAGCAGGAACGTGACGACCTTGCGCCGTGGCCGCTTGGTCCTCTGGGGTGCCGCTCCGCCGCTGCCACGTTCCCGGGTGTCCACCACGAGGTCCAGTGTGCCCGGACATCCGGGTGACCCGGCGATCTAGGCTGCTCGGGTGAGAGTTGTGCTGACGGGCTTCGAACCGTTCGGCGGCGACCGGACCAACCCGTCGTGGGACGCCGTGAGCCGCGTGGTGCCGACCGGCTACGAGCTGGTGACCGCGGAACTGCCGTGCTCGTTCGCGGAGTCGGTGCCGGCGCTGCGGGCGTTGGTGGCGGAACACCGGCCGGACGTGGTGGTCTGCGTCGGGCAGGCGGGCGGCCGGGCGGCGATCACGCCGGAACGGGTGGCGATCAACCTGGACGACGCGCGGATCGCCGACAACACGGGCGCCCAGCCCATCGACGAGCCGGTCGTCCCGGACGGCCCCGCGGCGTACTTCACGACCCTGCCGGTGAAGGCGTGCGTGGCGGCGCTGCGGGAGGCGGGCATCCCGGCGGCGGTGTCGCACACGGCGGGGACGTTCGTCTGCAACCACGTCTTCTACGCGCTGATGCACCTGGTGGCCACCGAACACCCGGGCCTGCGCGCCGGCTTCGTGCACGTGCCCTACGCGCCCGAACAGGGCCACGCGGACGCGCCGAGCCTGCCCATCGACACGGTGGCCGAGGCCCTGAACCTGATCATCACCACCACCCTGACCACGACAACCGACCTCCCCACCACAGCCGGCACCCTCCACTAGCCCACCACCCGCGCACAGCCCGCCACCCGCCGCAGCCCGCCACCCGCCGCAGCCCGCCACCCGCCGCAGCCCGCCAGCACGCGCCCGCCAGCCCCAGCCGGCGCGCCGACGGCGTTCCGCGACCACGTCCAGGCCGAGCGCAGCGTGTTCGCCACCGAACTCGACGGCGAGCGGGCCGAGACGTTCGCGCGGATCAAGGTCGAG
>NZ_JBEZBW010000153.1:0-13639 GCF_040647305.1 Saccharothrix sp. NPDC042600
GCGCTGACCCGCGCTGCGCGCGGACTCGGCCGGCCCGGCGCAGCCGGCCGGTCGAGCCGCCGCAGGCGGCCCCGCCGAAGGCGGATGCTCTTGGGGCTTTTGCTGGGTGGCCTGGGAGGGGGTGGGCGGGTGGACACCTACCGGCAGCAAAGCCATCCACCCACCGCAACAACCACGCCCAGCCACCCACAAGCGCAACCACCGCCCCGCCATCCGTGGCCCGCACCCACCCCGAACTCCCGCTTGCGCTTCGCCCACCCCAGGCGCACGATGCGGCGATGGATCGTCGTACCGTTCTGCGTGGCGCGGTGGCCGGGGCGTTGCTCGGTGGGCCGTTCGCCGGGTTCCTCAACCGGGCCGCCGCCGAACCGGCGCGGGCCGGCGCCCTCGGGCCCGTGCCCGACCTCCGCGACGGCGTCGTCCGCCTCTGGCTGCCCGACGGGTTCCGGTACCGGTCGTTCCACGACACCGAGGTCCCCGTCGTGCTCGACGACCAGACCGTCCTGCCCGGACGGCACGACGGCATGGGGGCCTTCCGCGCCGGCCGCGGCAACTACCTGCTCGTGCGCAACCACGAGCTGAACGGCCCCGGCAAGGCGTTCGGCGACCCCGGCAAGGCCTACGACCCCGCCGCCCAGGCCGGCACCACCACCGTCGAGGTCACCCGGTACGGCGAAGTCGTCCGCTCCCACACCAGCCTCAACGGCACGATGATGAACTGCTCCGGCGGCCGGATGCCGTGGGGCTCCTGGATCACCTGCGAGGAGACGGTCAACGGCCCCGACGTCGGACCCGACTTCACCGGCACCCCCAACACCGCCCTCACCCGACCGCACGGGTTCATCTTCGAAGTCCCCCTCGACGGCGAGTCCGACCGCGAACCCATCACCAACGCGGGCCGGTTCGCGCACGAGTCCGTCGCGTTCGACCCGATCGGCGGCCACCTCTACCTCACCGAGGACAACTTCGGCTTCGCGTCCGGCTTCTACCGCTACACGCCGCAGCGCAACCCCTTCGCCACCGGCCGACTCGACAACCGCGGCCGGCTCCAGATGCTCAAGGTCAAGGGCATCCCCAACGCCCACCTGGAGGCCGCGCAACCCCAGGGCACCAGCTACCAGACAGAATGGGTGGACATCGACGACCCCGCCCCGACCTTCGCCCACACCCCCGGCCAGCCGGCACCGACCACGAACGACACCGCGCTCAACCACGTCGCCGCGCAAGGCCAGGCGCAGGGCGCGGCCCTGTTCTCGCGCCTGGAGGGTTCGGCCTACGACCGCGGGGTCGTCTACTTCACCTCCACGCAGGGCGGCGGCCCCGCCGAGACCGGCCCGGACACCGTCTCCGGCTACGGCAACGGCACCGGCCAGATCTGGGCCTACGACACGGGTTCGGGCGTGCTCACCCTGCTCTACCAGTCCCCCGGCCCGGACGTCCTGGACTTCCCGGACAACGTCACCACCAGCAAGCGCGGCACCCTGGTCGTCTGCGAGGACGGCGTCAACGACAACTACCTGCGCGGCCTGACCCGCGACGGCCGGCTGTTCGACATCGCCCTCAACCGCCTGACCAGCCCCACCGGCACCCCGCGGTTCAACGACGAGTTCGCGGGCTCCACGTTCAGCCCCGACGGCCACACCCTGTTCGTCAACATCCAGGCCGCCAAGGGGATGACGTTCGCGATCTGGGGGCCGTGGGGCAGGATCGGCGTGTGACCGACTTCCCCCCGCTGTCCGACGCCGACCTGCACCGCATCCGCGCCGGCAGCGACGCCTTGCGCCGCAAGGAGTTCTTCACCACGGCGGTGGACACCGGCCTGGTGTGCGCGATGGGCGCGGACGGGAAGGTCGCGTTCGTGGAGGACGTCGACTTCTCGTTCGTGCCGCTGTGGACCCACCCGCGCCTGGCCGAGGCGGAGGCCGACGCGCTGGAGTTCGAGGACGAGCGGCCCGTCGCGGTCGCCCTGGACGACGTGCTCTCGATGCTCGACGGGTTCGAGGAGGACGACCTGGAGATCGCCGTCCAACCGGCGGGCGGCGAGGCTTTCGTGGTCTCCGCCGAGCGGTTCCGGGAGGAGGTCTTCACGCTCCGGCTGCGCCACGAGCCCGGTGACGAGTACACCCGCGCCGCGCGCCGGGCCGCCTTCCACGAGGACCAACGCCGCCGTGCCGGACAACGCCTGGGCCTGTCCCCCGCCGACCGCGAGGCCCTCGTCGCGCACCTGGACGAGCACCTCGAAGAGCACGACTGCGACGACGCGTTCACCGCCGCGGCGGAGTGGGCCGAGGACCGGGACCTGCCGTGGCCGCGGATGGCGCGCGCCCTGGACGTCCTGGGCTGCCACTGCGACTGCGAGGTCGCCGCGAACCTGTGACCCCCGTTGGCGGCGTCCACTGTGCACTCGGTGGGGTAAACCGGGGGTAACACATAACCACCCGTGCGGCGGCGTCCGAACGCCCCGCGTGGACCGCCCGCCGCCACCCGGGCGACACCCCACCCGCACGCCGACACCGCAGGTCACCGGCCCGGCGCAGCGCTCGGGGCCGACGACCACCGGGCGTCACCGGCAACGATCTTGGCCGACGGCGTCCCGCCTTGACGTGAAAGCTATTCACAAGTGACGATCGGGTCGCCGCGGCTCCCTTCCCCTGCCAAGTGAACCGAGGTAACCCTGATGACACCTCGTCGAACCCTGCCCGCACTCGCCCTGGCCGCCGCCGCGACGCTCGCCTTCGCCCCCGTGGCGGCGGCCGTGCCGCACACGGCGAACTTCGCCTGCCAGGGCAACACCCCGCTCGGCGCGCAGAACTTCACGTTCACCCAGAACGCCGAGGTCACCGCGCCCGCGACGGTCGCGCCCGGCGGCGGTCTCACCGTCGTGATCGACCCCGCGCCCAACACCGTCCCCACGTCGGTCAACGGCTACACCGTGCGGCGCGTGCAGACGCTCGCGCTCAAGGTGCCGATCCCGGCGAACTCCACGTACGTCTCCGCCACCCTGTCCGGCGGGTCGAACGTGGGCACCACCAGCCTCACCGTCAGCGGCGGGGTCGCGACCCTGTCGGCGAGCGGTCCCATCGCCGGTGGCGCGACCTTCGAGTTGCCCACGGTCACCGTGCGGCTGACCGCCGGCGCGTCCGGCACGATCCAGACCAAGCTGCACGGCACGTCCTACAGCGACCCGGGCCTCACGTTCACCGCCGTGGTGTCGTCGTTCATCGGCAACGTCAACGTCCCGACCCGCTGCTACCCCGACCCGAACCCGGTGATCACCACCACGACGATCGGCTGAGTCCCACGGTGGTCCCGTGCGAGGCGCCCGCACGGGACCACCCGCTCAGGCCGAACCCGGGTCCACCGAGCGCTCGAAGCACGTCTCCAGCACCACGATCGCGTTGGTCCCCGACACGCCCGCGATCTCGTGCACGTCCCGCAGCGCCGCCTGCAGTTCGCGCGTCCCCGCCGTGCGGACCTTGAGCAGCAGGGACGCCTTGCCGGCCACGATGTGGGCCTCCTCCACCGCCGGCAGCGCGCGCAGGGCGTCGGCGGTCTCCGGCGATCCCATCCACGCCGACGAGTCGACCAGCACGAACGCCAGCACGTCCAGGCCCAGCGCGGCGGGGTCGATCTCGATCGTCGTCCGCCGGATCACCCCGCGCTCGCGCAGCTTGCGCACCCGCTCGTGGGCCGCCGCCGCGGACAGCCCCACCCGCGCCCCCAACGCCGCGTAGGACAGGGTCGCGTCCTCGCGGAGCAGTGCCAGCACCGCGCGGTCCGTGTCATCCATCTCGCACCCCTCACCAGACATCATCAATAACTATAGGGTGTGAGCAAGATGCGGTTCGGCGAAAAGGAGCCTCAAGTGGATGTCATCCCGACCAAGGTGGAGTCGTTCGACGAGCGGTTGCTGATCTTCGGGGACGACCTGTTGGAGCGCCTGCACACCGGCTGCAAGTGGACCGAAGGCCCCGCGTACGTCCCGGCCGGCCGCTACCTGCTGTGGAGCGACATCCCCAACGACCGCGTCCTGCGCTGGGACGAGACCACCGGCCACGTCGGCGTCTTCAAGTCGCCCGCCGGGTACGCCAACGGCCGCACGCTCGACGCCCAGGGCCGCGTGATCACCTGCGAACAGGGCGAACGGCGGGTCACCCGCACCGAGCACGACGGTTCCACCACGGTGGTCGCCGACCGCGTCGACGGCAAGAGGTTCAACAGCCCCAACGACGTCGTGGTCGCCGCCGACGGCGGCGTGTGGTTCACCGACCCGCCCTACGGCATCCTCAGCGACTACGAAGGCGTGCGGGCGGAGTCGGAGATCGGCGCGTGCCACGTCTACCGGGCCGACCCGGTGACCGGGGAGGTCCGGGTCGTCGCCGACGACTTCGTGCGCCCCAACGGCCTCGCCTTCTCCCCCGACCAGGCCACGCTCTACATCGTGGACACCCGCCGCAACCACATCCGGGCGTTCGACGTCGAGGGCGACAAGCTGCGCGGCGGCGACGAGGTCGCGCGGTGCACCGCCGGCCAGTTCGACGGCATCCGGCTGGACGAGCAGGGCCGGATCTGGGCCGCGGCGGGCGACGGCGTGCACTGCATCCACCCCGACGGCACGCTGCTGGGCAGGATCGGCGTGCCCGAGGTCGTGTCGAACGTGTGCTTCGGCGGCCCCAAGCGCAACCGCCTGTTCATCACCGCCACGACCTCGGTCTACTCGTTGCTGTTCAACGTCAACGGCGCGCGTCCGGTGTACTCGACCCTTCGATAGGTTGCGGGGCATGACCGACTTGCGGGAAGTCGCGCCCGGCGTCTACGCGTGGGTGCAGGCGGACGGCACGTGGTGGATCAACAACGCCGGGGCGGTGCACGCCGGCGGCGAGGTGGTGCTGATCGACACGTGCGCGACCCGGCGGCGGACGCAGGCGTTCCTGGACGCGGTGTCCAGGGCGACCGGCGACGCGCCGATCAAGGCGGCCTTGAACACCCACCTGCACGGCGACCACGTCTACGGCAACGCCCTGCTCCCGGCCACCACGGTCATCGCCGCGCACGAGCTGACCCGGCAGGGGGTGCTGGCCGACTTCATCCTCGCCGACACCCCTCCGGTGTGGTCCCCGACGCCGGACTGGGGCATCGACGCCGTCCGCGCCCCGTCCCTGACCTTCCGCGACGAGATCACCCTGTACGCGGGCGACAAGCCGGTCGTGGCGCGCCACCCCGGCTTCGCCGCGCACACCGTGGGCGACGCGGTGGCGTGGCTGCCGGAGGACCGGGTGCTGTTCACCGGCGACCTGGTCTTCCACGGCGTGACCCCGCTGATCGCGATGGGCTCGCTGTCCGGCGCGCTGAAGTCCCTGGACTGGTTGCGCGCCTTCGACCCGCTGGTGGTCGTGCCGGGCCACGGCCCGCTGGTCGAAGCTCCACAGTGGACGGAAGTCCTGGCCGCCCACGCCCGCTACTACGAGTTCGTGGCGACCACCGCCGAGTCGGCGCTGGCCCGCGGCCTGACCCCGCTGGAGGCCGCGCGCGAGGCGGACCTCGGCGCGTTCGCCGCCCTGCCCGACAGCGAACGCCTCGTCCTCAACCTGCACCGCGCGTACGCCGACACGACCGGCGCGGAGATCGACATCGCCGCCGCCCTGGGCGACGCCATCGCCTACCACGGCGGCCCGCTGCGCTGCGCGGTCTGACCGGTCAGCGCCCCCGCGAGCCGGCGTGCCCGAGGACGCCGACCAGCACCAGCACGAACCCGACGAAGAACAGCGTGACGCCCGGCCCGACGTCCGGCGGGTCGGACCGGGAGGGGGTGCTGTGGTACGGGTCGGACCCGAACGGCCCGGTGCGGTCCATGCGCGAACCGGCGGCGGTCAGCACCTCCAGGAAGAACAGGCCGACCCCGCCGACCGCGACCACCACCCCGATCCACACGCACGCCTGCACCCACCCCGGCGCACCGACGAGGTTCCCGCGACCGCGGCGGCCGCTGAACCGGTGGTGGGAGGCGTGGTGGGGCGAGTAGTGGTGGGGATCGTGGCCGTGGGGCGGTTGCTGGTGGCCGTAGTGCGGCTGGGGCGGGTAGGGGTCGTACCCGGTCGCCTGCCCGCTCTGGTCGAAGTACCCGTCGGCCCGGTCGAAGTCGTGGTCGGCTCGACCCGAGTCGTACCCGCTGCTCCCGCCGGAGTCATGGCTCGACGAACTGTCGCTGCCGCCACTGCTGCTACCGCTCCCGCTGTCGTCCATGTGCTCTCCCCCAGTCCCCGTGCGCGCAGTCATAGCACGTCGAGCCCGGCCGGAACGGGCGTTCCGCACAACGTCTACAGTGGAACCCGATGGTCGAGTTGACGCTGTTGGGCGAGGTCACCCTGCGGGTCGACGGGCGGCCGGTGGACCTGGGGCCGGCGCGGCAGCGGTGCGTGTTGGCGGCGTTGGCGGTCGAGGCCGGGCAGTTGGTGACCACGGACCTGCTGGTCGAGCGGGTCTGGGGCGAGCGGGCCCCGCACCGGGTCCGGGCCACCCTGCACACCTACCTGTCGCGGTTGCGGCGGGTCGGGGCGGAGATCGCGCGGCGGCCCGGCGGGTACGTGCTGCTGGTGGACGAGCGGGCCGTGGACCTGCACCGCTTCCGGGCGCTGTGGACGGGGTCGCGGTCGGTGTCCGCGCTGACCGGGGCGCTCGCGCTGTGGCGCGGCGAACCCCTGGCCGGGTTGGACGGCGAGTGGGTCGAGGCCGAGCGCGCCCGGCTGCTCGCCGAGCGGCTGGCCGCGCGGCTGGACCTCCTCGACGCCCGCCTCGCGGCCGGACACGGCGGTGAGCTGGTGGCCGAGCTGGGCGCGCTGGTCGCCGAGCACCCGCTGGACGAACGGATCGCCGCCCAGTACCTGCTGGCCCTGCACCGGGCGGGCCGGTCGGCCGACGCGCTGGCCCACTACCGGCGGCTGCGCGACCGGATGGTCGAGGAGCTGGGCACCGAGCCCGACACGCGGGTGCGCGACCTGCACCAGCGCATCCTCGGCGCGGACCCGGCGCTGGTCGTGCCCGCGCGCGGCACCACCGCGGTCCCCCGGCAGCTGCCCGCCGCGCCCCGCCACTTCACCGGCCGCGAAGCCGAGCTGGCGGCCCTCAGCGCCACCCTGGACGCCGCCGAACCGGGCAGCACCACGGTGATCTCCGCGATCGCGGGCAGCGGCGGCATCGGCAAGACGTGGCTCGCGCTGCACTGGGCGCACCGCAACGCCGACCGGTTCCCCGACGGGCAGCTGTTCGTGGACCTGCGCGGGTTCAGCCCGGACGGCGAGCCGATGTCGCCCTCGGTGGCGCTGCGCGGGTTCCTGCAGGCCCTCGGCGTCGAGGCGGGGCGGGTGCCGGTGGACGGGCACGCGCGGGCCGCGCTGTTCCGCAGCCTGGTGACCGACCGGCGGATGCTGCTGGTGGCCGACAACGCGCGCGACGCCGACCAGGTCGTGCCGTTGCTGCCCGGCGGCACGACGTGCACGGTGCTGGTGACCAGTCGCAGCCACCTGCGCGGCCTGGTCACCGGGCACGGCGCGCACCACCTGGCGCTGGACGTCCTGACCGACGCCGAGGCCCGCGCGCTGCTGGCCGGCCGCCTGGGCCCCGACCGGGTGGACGACGCGGCGACCGCCGAGCTGGTCGCGCTGTGCGGCGGGTTCCCGCTGGCGCTGGGCATCGTCGCCAGTCACGCCCAGACCCACCCCCGGCTGCGCCTCGCCGACCTGGTCGCCGAGCTGCGCGAGCTGGGCCTGGGCGCGTTGGACGACAGCGACCCGACCGCGAGCCTGCCCACCGTCCTGTCGTGGTCGCTGGACGCGCTGCCCGAGGACCGGGCGCGGGCGTTCGCGCTGCTGGGGACCGCTCCGGGCGCGGACATCGGCGGACCCGCGGCGGCGCGCCTGCTCGGGTTGCCCGAACCGGACGCCGAGGCGGTGCTGGCGGACCTGGAGCAGGCGTCGCTGATCACCCGCGACTCCGCCGGGCGCGTGCGCATGCACGACCTCCTGCGCCGCTACGCCGCGTCGGTCGCGCGCGACAACGGTCCTGCGCTGCGCCGGCTGCTGGACTTCTACACGCGCACCGCCGTCGCCGGCGACCGGGTGATCTACCCGCACCGGGCGGCCCTGCCGTTCGACCCTTCCGACGTCGAGCCGCTGCCGCCGGCCGACGAGGCGGCGGCGATGGCGTGGTTCGACACCGAGCACGCGAACCTGCTCGCCGCTCAACAGACGGCGATCGCGCACGGGTGGCACGACACCGTGTGGACGCTGGCGTGGGCCGTGACCGCCTACCACCAGTTGCGCGGCCACCACCAGGTGCGGCTCGACGTGTGGTACCCGGCGCTGGCCGCCGCCGACCACCTGGCCGAGCCGCTGACCGGCGTGCTCGCGCACCGGTTCCTGGGCAGCGCGCTGGCGGACATGCGGCGGCACGACGAGGCCGTCGGGCACCTGCGCCGGGCGTTGGACCTCGCGTCCGGTCTGGACGTGCCCAACGAACTGGCGAACATCCACCGCACGCTGGCCTGGACCTACGCCCAGTCCGACGACCTGCGCACCGCGCTCAGGCACGCCGTCGAGGCGTTGGAGCTGCACCGGTCGAAGGCCGAGTCGGTGTGGGTGGCCGACGCGCTCAACGACGTGGGCTGGCTGCACTGCCGCCTGGGCGACTACGCCACCGCCCGCGACCACTGCCAGGCCGCCCTGGACCTGCACCGCCGCTACCGCAAGCCGCACGGCGAGGCCACCACCCTGGACAGCCTGGGCTACATCGAGCACCGCAGCGGCGACCACCGCCGCGCCATCCGGCGCTACCACGAGGCCCTGGCGCTGCGCCGGGAGCTGGACGACACCTACGAGACGGCCAACAACCTCGACGCCCTGGGCCACCCGCACCTGGCGCTGGGCGAGGTCGAGCAGGCGCGGGCGGTGTGGCTGGAGGCGCTGGAGCTGTACCAGCGCCAGGAACGCGACCTGGACGCGGACCGCGTGCGCCGGCAGTTGGCCGACCTGCCCCGGTGACCGGGGACCGCGGGCGCGGCCGGCGGAATGGCTTGAGGACGTGGGGGGTTCAGTGGTGGAGCACGACTCGCCGTGGCGGCGCGGGATCCCGGAGTTGTGGTCCGACCCCGGGCACCCCGGGGCGAGGAGGCCGCGGGCGGCGACGGCACGCTGATCGCCGGCCTGCTGCACCTCGCCGAGCACATGGCGGACCGGGGTTCGGGCCGACAAGGTCGGGTCGAACGGCTGCACGCGCCGTGGTTCGCCGGGTTCGCGCCGTACGCCGAGCCGGTGCCCCGAGGTGGTCGCGCTGGCCGACCTGGGCCTGTTCCCGGAGATCGTGGCGTCGCGCGACCAGCGGGAGGTGCCGTTGGCCGCGCAGCTGACCACGCTGGCCACCCCGTGGGAACGCGGGCTGCTCATCGCCACCGAACGCGGCCACGACCCGACCACCGCGCCGCCTTCCCGCACCTGCCCGTGCCCGCGAAAGCGGTGCTGGGGCGGGTGCGCGCGCCCGGTTCGGACGAGTACCGACCCAACCCCGGGCACTAGGGCTCGACGTGCTGGGTCACCGTGCCGCGCACGAAGTACCGCTGTGCCACCAGGAACAGCGCCACCATCGGCACGGTCGCGACGGTGCTGGCCGCCAGCACCAGTTCCCACTGCGCTTCTCCGCCCTCGCCGAAGCGGTCCAGCACGGTCTTCAGGCCGCGCGGCAGGGTGTAGAGCTGCGGGTCGCGCAGGTAGATCAGCGGTTTGATCAGGTCGGTCCACGCCGCCTTCAGCTCGAACACGAACACCACGATCAGGCCCGGCCGCGCCAGGGGCAGGGCCATGCTGGTGAACAGCCGCCACGGGCTCGCCCCGTCCACCCGCGCCGCGTCGAACACCTCGCGCGGCAGCCCCAGGAAGAACTGCCGCAGCAGGAAGATGTAGAACGCCGACCCGAACAGGTTCTGCGCCCACAACGGCACCTGGGTGGTCGCCAGGCCCAGCGCGTGCCACTCCAGGTACACCGGCACCATCGTCACGGCACCGGGCAGCATCATCGTCGCCAGCACCACGCCGAACAGCAGGTTGCGCCCCCGGAAGCGGAACATCGCGAAGCCGAACGCCACCGCCGCGCTCGCCGCCGTCGCCGCCAACGCCGCCGCCACGCCCACCGCGACGCTGTTGGCGATCCACGTCGTCAACGGCACCGCCCGCCACACCTCGACGTAGTTGCCCGGCGAGAACGGGCTGGGCAGCAACGCGTTGTCGAACACGTGCGCCCGGTCCTTGAGCGAGGCGCTGACCAGCCACCAGAACGGGTACCCGAACGCCAGCGCGACGACGAGCAGCCCGGACCACACCGCGACCCGTTTCATCACCGCTCGCCTTCGTAGTGCACGTACCGGCGCGACAACCGCACCTGGACGGCCGTGACCACCGCGATCACCACGAACAGCCCCCACGCCAACGCCGACGCGTACCCCATCCGCAGCGACTCGAACGCCTCGCGGAACAGGTGGATCACGTAGAACAGCGCCGCGTCGCCCTCACCGGACTGCTTGCCCCGCGCGCCGAAGAACATCGTGTACGCCTCGGTGAACACCTGGAGGGACGCGATCGTGTTCACCACCACCGTGAAGTACACCGTGCCGCTGATACCGGGCAGGGTGACGTGCCAGAACTGCCGCCACGGGCTCGCCCCGTCCAGCCGCGCCGCCTCGTAGCGCTCCAGCGGCACGCGGGTCAGCGCCGCCAGGTACAGCACGGCTGTGCTGCCGACGGTCCACAGGCTCATCACCACCAGACCGGGTTTGATCCACACCGGGTCGGTGGTCCAGTTCGGACCGGTGAACCCGAACCAGCCCAGGAACGCGTTCACCGCGCCGTTCTGGCCGTTGAGCAGCAGCAGGAACAGCGCGGCCAACGCCACCGGCGGCGTCATCACCGGCAGGTAGACGATCGTGCGGAAGAACCCCGCCGCGCGCCCGGCCCGCCGCAGCAGACCCGCCAGCGCCAACGCGAGCACCACCTGTGCCGGGACGTGCAGGGCGGTGAAGAACAGCGTGTTCCACAGCGCCGTGCCGACCCGCTCGTCGGTGAGCGCCTCGCGGTAGTTGTCCAGGCCGATGTACTCGGGCGGCTTGAGCATGTCGTAGTGGTTGAGCGACAACCACAGGCTGAACACCATCGGCCCGGCCGTGAACGCCAGGAACCCGACGATCCACGGCAGCAGGAACAGCCACGCCGCGCGGCCCTTCACCGGGCACCCACCCGGTGCAGGGCCCGTTCGGCTTCGCGTTGCGCCTGGGCCATCGCGTCCTCCGGGCTCTGCCGGCCGGTCAGGACCCGGTTCACGCCGCCCTCCCACGCGCGGACCAGTTCGCTGGCCGCCGGGCTGGGCGCGAGGGCGAACGCTCTGTCCTGCAACGCCAGCACCTGCGGCACGCCGCGCTCCAGGATGCGGTTGCCGCGCGGGTCGAACACGTCGCGGAAGATCCGCTCGTCGGCCACCCGGTTCGCGGTGAACGTGCCGCCGTACGGCTTGCCCTTGGCGGCCAACGCGTCCCGCCGCGCGGTCGCCGCCGTGACCCACGTGTCGGCGTCGGTCATCGTCACCAGGAACCGGCACGCCAGGTCGGGGTGCCGCGCGCCCTTGGGGATCGCCCACGCCTGACCGGAGGACTCGGTGAGCGGCGCGCCGCGCCGGTCGGTGAACGGGGCGATGGTCACGTCCGCGTCGGGCGAGTTGGTGGCCAGGGTGTTGAGGTACCAGGACTCCATGGGCATCGCGGCGAGCTGCCCGGTGACGTAGGCGTTCTGCGCGCCGAACTGGTCGAACGTGTCCCGGAACGCCTTGAAGGACGCCCAACCGCCTTGCCGGCGCACGAGGTCCGTGGTGTGGCGGACGGCTTCGACCACGCGCGGGTCGTCCAGGCGGGTGCCGACCAGGTCCACGCCGTTGGCCTTGGCCCACAGCGGGAGGAACTCCGGCACCTTGGGATCGAACGCGATGTGGCGCGGTTTGGTGAGCCGGGCGGTCAGGTCGGCCAGGGCGGTCCAGTCGGTGGTGGAGACCGTGGCCGGGTCCACGCCGGCGGCGCGCAGGACGGGGTTGTTCAGGATCAGGACGCGGACCATCGCGAAGTCGGGCAGCCCGTAGACCCGGCCGTCGTGGGTGACCTGGCGCAGCGCGGACTCGCGGAACTCGCCGAGGTCGACGCCGTGCTCGCGGACGCAGTCGTCCAGGGCCAGCACCGCGCCGCGCGCGGCGTAGCTGCCGAGCTTGCGGCGTTCGGCGTAGACCAGGTCGGGCGGGTCGCCGGCGGCGACGGCGGACAGGAACTGCTGCTCGTCGAACGCGCCCTCGTTGATCCGGACGTCCACCCCGGGGTGGGCGGCGCGGAACACGGCGACCCGGGCGGTGGCGTGCTCGTCGGGCTGCCCGAAGCCCATCGTGACCAGCGTGTTGGGCGCGTCGGCCGGCGACGCCCCCACTCCGCCGCACCCGCAGACCAGCACGGCGACGACACCCAGCAACCACCCGCGCACGACCGCCTCCCCGCAAGCCGGCAGTAAGGACACGGTTCCCGGGGCGGTCCATGATCACTCCAGAACCGCCCGAACGGCCCAGCGGGGTGGCGGCGCGGGTCAGCGGTCGCGGCGGTCGCGGCGGTCGCGGTGGTCGCGGTGGTCGCGGCGGTCGCGGCGCAGGGGGTCCACCATCTGGCCCCACCAGCCGGTGGGCACCGGTCGGTCCGCGCCGTACTTGGCGGGGTAGCGGTCGGGGAGGTGGAAGGTGCCGAAGAGGCGGTCCCAGATGGGCAGGACGCCCGCGTAGTTGCGGTTGATCGCGTCGGGTTCGTCGGCGTGGTGCCAGTGGTGGAACTCGGGGGTGGCCCACCAGCGCGACAGCCGGGGCAGCCGCCAGGAGACGTTCGCGTGGGTGAGGACGGCGCTGACGGTGACGATGATGGCCAGCACGCCGGCGGTCGCCTCGGTCAGCCCGAGCAGCAACGCCGGGACAGCGCGGAACAGGCCGTCCATGACGCTGGGCAGCGGGTGCACGCGCGCGCCGGCGAGCCAGTCGAGCTGTTCGCTGGAGTGGTGGATGCGGTGGAACCGCCACAGGAACGGGACTTCGTGCTGGAGCCGGTGGGCGAGGTAGTTGACGAGGTCGAACACGACGAGCGCGATGAGGCCCTGCAGGAGCAGCGGCAGGCCGTCGATCCACGCGGCGACGGGCGGGATGGTGGGCAGCACCGGGCGCAGCAGCGTCATCGGGACCGCGGTGAGGAGGCCGACCAGCGCGAGGCTCACGACGA
Organism: Saccharothrix sp. NPDC042600; assembly: GCF_040647305.1. Taxonomy (NCBI): domain Bacteria; kingdom Bacillati; phylum Actinomycetota; class Actinomycetes; order Pseudonocardiales; family Pseudonocardiaceae; genus Saccharothrix; species Saccharothrix sp. NPDC042600. Next base: position 13,328 of record NZ_JBEZBW010000153.1, read on the forward strand.
GGTGGACGATGTCGGTGGCGAACCCGAACCGGAACACCTTCTGCCCACGCCGCCGGGGCCACAGCCGCTCCAGCGGGGTGAGCAGCACCAGGCCGGCGAGGGCGAGGTAGGACAGCGGGTTGGAGATGGCGACGCCGACCCCGACCACGACCGCCGCCAACACCAGCCGCTGCGCCTTCTCACCGGGCAGGTCCGGGTCCACCGGGATCGGCCGGGTCGCCGCCTCGGCCGCGGCGGACTGGGCCGGCGCGGGCTGGGCCAGCGCGGGCTGGGCCGGCGCGGGCTGGGCGGCGGTGGGCTCGGCGGCGAAGG
>NZ_JBEZBW010000154.1:0-13555 GCF_040647305.1 Saccharothrix sp. NPDC042600
GCCTGCGCGGCGGCCGGAGCCGCCGGGGTCACCGGCTTGGGCGCGACGGGCTTCGGGGCCTGCGGCTTCGGGCCGGGCACCGGGCGCGGGCCCGGCTTGCCGACCGGGGCCGCGGGCTTCGCGTCGGTCTTGGACTCGGACGGGGCCGCGGTCGCCTGCGGCTTCGGCGGCGCGGGGCGCGCGCCGGCCGGCTTGGGCTTCGCCTCGGACTTCGCGGCGTAGGCGTCACGCAGCCGCCGGGCCACGGGGGCCTCGACGGTGCTGGACGCGGACTTCACGTACTCGCCCTGGTCGGCGAGCTTCGTGAGCAGTTCCTTACTAGTGACACCGAGCTCTTTCGCGAGCTCGTGCACACGGGCCTTGCCTGCCACTGCACTCCTCTGGTGATGAGGCCGGCGGCAGTCCCGTCGACCTCGTCTTAACGTCGCGCGTTCATGTCTTCAGCTTCACGGCTGACTCATGACGGGTCGACCTGCTTCCTTGCTTCCTGGCGGCCCCGGGGCGATCCCGTGACCTGGTGCTCCTGCTGTGCGAGGTGCCCGCGCACGCGTTCCACGTCGAGCGGCCCCGGGACCTTGAAGGCCCGCGGGAACGCCCGCCGCTTCTCGGCGTCGCGGAGGCAACCCGGATCGGGGTGCAGCCAAGCTCCCCGGCCGGGCAACCGCCGACGCGTGTCCGGGACCACGGCCCCGTCCACGACCACGACGCGCAGCAACTCGGAGGGCAACGTCCGGGCGCGGCATCCTATGCACGTACGAACCGGGCCGTTGTGCGTGAAAACCGATCCCCGACGTTGAACCACTGAGAAGTCTATCTCCTGACGCTCAATCAGCCGAACCGGATGTCGCGGCGCCCGTCGGGGCACCCGCCACATCGCTGCGGATGTCGATCTTCCACCCCGTCAGCCGGGCGGCCAAGCGGGCGTTCTGGCCCTCCTTGCCGATGGCGAGGGAGAGCTGGAAGTCCGGCACGACGACGCGCGCCGTCTTGGCCCGTTCGTCGACCACCCGTACGGACACAACCTTCGCAGGTGACAGGGCATTCCCGACGAAGGTGGCCGGGTCCTCGGAGAAGTCGATGATGTCGATCTTCTCGCCCGCCAGCTCGCTCATGACGTTGCGCACACGGGCGCCCATCGGGCCGATGCACGCGCCCTTGGCGTTGACGCCGGCGACCGTGGAGCGGACCGCGATCTTGGAACGGTGACCTGCCTCACGTGCCACCGCGGGGATCTCCACGGTGCCGTCGGCGATCTCCGGGACCTCCAGCGCGAACAGCTTGCGCACGAGGTTCGGGTGGGTCCGGGACAGGGTGATCTGCGGGCCGCGCGCGCCGCGGGAGACGCCCACGACGTAGCACTTGATCCGCGAGCCGTGCTCGTAGGCCTCGCCGGGCACCTGCTCGGCGGGCGGCAGGACGCCCTCGGTGTCGCCGATCTGCACCACGACCATGCCGCGGGCGTTGGCGCGGGCGTCGCGCTGCACGACGCCGCCGATGATCTCGCCCTCCTTGGCGGAGAACTCGCCGAAGGTGCGCTCGTGCTCGGCGTCGCGCAGGCGCTGGAGGATGACCTGGCGGGCCGTGGTGGCGGCGATGCGGCCGAAGCCCTCGGGGGTGTCGTCCCACTCCTCCAGGACCTGGCCGTCCTGCCCGATCTCCTGGGCCAGCACGCGCACGACACCGGTCTTGCGGTCGATCTCCACCCGCGAGTGCGAGTGGTGGCCCTCGGTGTGCTTGTAGGCGGTCAGCAGGGCGGTCTCGATGGCTTCCAGGACGGTGTCGAAGGGGATGTCCTTGTCCCGTTCGATCGCCCGCAGTGCGGCGATGTCGACGTTCACTCCGACTCCTCCTTCGGCGCGCGGCCCTCCAGGAGCGCGAGCTCCTCGACGGGCGGCTGCTTGAACTCCACTTCGACGACGGCGCGCTCGATCGTCCGGTACTCGACGCGGCGCAGCTCGCCCTTGACCAGCAGCACGACCCCTGTGTCGTCGGCCTCGCCGACGCGGCCGAACCACTCCACCTGGTCGGGCTGCTTGACCTTGACCAGGCGCAGCCGGGCGCGCTTCCAGTGGCGCGGCCTGGTGAGGGGGCGGTCGGCGCCCGGCGAGGTCACTTCGAGCGTGTACGGGCCCGCGATGAGGTGCTCGTGCGCGTCGAGGGCGGCGGACACGGCGCGGCTGGCCTGCGCCACCTCGTCCAGGCCGACCCCGTCGTCGCCGTCCACGACGACCTTCACCAGCCGGCGACGCCCAGCCTGGTTCACGTCGAGCGTTTCGAGGTCGAAGCCGATGGCCTCGACCGCTTCCCGCACGACGGGTGCTAGCTGCGCGGCGAGATCTCCGCGCGGCGGGCTGGACACGTGGTGACTCCTTGAGCTTCGAGTGCAGAGGGCACGGCGACCCCGGCCGACGCTGCACGCCGCCGGCCGTGGTCGCCCAGACTATCTCGTCTCCGGGGTCCCGCACGCCGCAGAGGCGATCACGGCGGCTCTGGCAGGATCGGGACACGTGATCGGAACAACGGCGCTCAGCAGGCGCGGCGTGCTGGTGGCGGTCGCGACCGCGCCGCTGGCCGTAGCGTGCACCACACCCCCGCCTCCCCCGCCGCCGCCGGACGTCCTGGAGGACCTGCTCCGCGCGGCCCGCTCGGACGCGGCCCTGGCCACGGCGGTGGGCGCCCCGGAGACGGCCGCGGCGCGGGCGGAGCACGCGACCCGCCTGGCCGCGGAGATCGACCGGGCGACCCCGAAGGTCCCCACGACGTCTTCCCCCTCGTCGGCCGCGCCCACGTCGGTGGCGCCGCCGCCCGGGGCGACCCGGGAGCAGTTGGTGACGGCGTTGCGGGCGGCGCAGAAGCAGGCGGCCGACCTGGCGCCGACCGTGCCGACGCACCGGGCGGGCCTGGTGGCGTCGGTGTCGGCGGGGTGCGCGAGCTTGTTGGAGGCGCTGGCGTGAGCGTGGATGCGGTGCAGGACGCGTTGGCGGCCGAGCACGCGGCGGTGTGGACGTACGGGCTGGTCAGCGCGTTCGTGGAGCAGCAGGCGGCGGCCGTGGCGGAGGGCGCGCTGGCCCACCGGTCGCGCCGCGACGTCACGGAGCGCTGGCTGCGCGACAAGTCCGCCACACCCCGCCCGCCGGCGCCGGCCTACCTGCCGCCGGCGCCGGTGGACAGCGCGGCGTCGGCCATCGCGGCGTTGATCGCGGTCGAGATGGACGCGTGTGTGGCTTGGCGCGGGGTGGTGGAGCGGACGGAGGACGCGGAGCTGCGCAAAAGCGCGCTGGACGCGCTGACGACGTCGGCGATCCGGGCGACCCGCTGGCGCAAGATCGCCGGTGTGACGCCGATCTCGATCACCCTGCCCGGCACCGCGGTCGGCTGACGCCCGGGGACGGCGGGCGGGTCGCGGTGGCCGGAGCCACCGAAGCGCCGGGGCCACCGAAGCGCCGGGTGGCCGGAGCCACCGGAGCGTCGGCGGTGACCGCGCCGCCCCCGGCCCGGCTCAGGGGGCCAGGCGCAGGGCGTCGTTGCTGATCCGGTCGAGCAGCTTGCGGTCGCGGTCGGCCGATTTCGCCGCCCCGTAGAAGTCCGACTCGACGATCACCAGCTCGCGGCCCTTCAGGGTGGACGCGTACTCGCCGTGCGCCACCCAGTCCGGACCGCCCGGCACCTTCGCCACGCCCTCCCGCGAGAGGTCGTAGATGTTGCCGGTGTTGTCGCCGTCGAGGAACTTCTTCAGGTCCGTCGCCGCCTTGTCGTCCGCCATCTTCACGACCACCACCGACACCAGCACCTGCTTGCCGCCGGCGCTCACCGTGTAGAGCGACCGGGACAGTTGCTGGCACGGCGTGGTCGTGAAGTACTCCTTCGCCTTGCCGTAGGCGTGCGGCGCGCACGAGCTGTCCAGCACCGGCTCGGGCGCCTGGGGCGCCCGGGCGAAGGAGAACTCGCCCGTCGCGGCGGTGGAGGTCGTGGTCGGCGGGGCCTCGGTGTCGCCCTTGGGCATCACCACGAGCCACACCAGCCCGGACACCACCGCCACGCCGACCAGACCCAGCCCTTTGAGCAGCCAACCCTGCCGCGGCGCCGGCCGACGAGCGGGCGCGGGCGCGGGCGCCGCACCCATCAGCGAGTCGAGCTGCCCGATCTCCGACCGCCACAGCGGTGCGGTGTCCGACGGTCGCGCCGGAGGGACGCGGGGTAACCGTTGGGTCACCTCTTCAGGTGATTCGGGAGGAACCGACACAAACCGTCACGGTAACGGACAGCCGCTACGCGAGCGCTTCGAGCACGAGATCGACGTCGGCGGAGGTGTTGTAGAGGTGGAAGCCGAGCCGGGTCCGCCCGGCGCGGCTCGCCGACCGCACCCCGGCCGCCGCCAGCCGCGCCGCCTGCTCGTCGGTCAGCTCCAGCGACACGATCGCGCTCCCCCGCGCCGGCAGCCCCAGCGACGTGAGCAGCGAGTCCGCCAACGCCACGTTGTGGTCGCGCACGGCAGCCAGGTCCAACGACGTCAGGTACGGCAGGGCCGCCGCCGCCCCGTACTGCGCGAGCCACACCGGCGAGATGTCCAGCCGGCGGGCGTCCGGCGCGAGCCGCAGCGGCAGGCCGTAGACGGAGGTCCACGGGTCGTCGCCGGCCCACCAGTTGGCCGCGACCGGCTCGGCGCGCTCGATGCCCGCCGGGGAGCACGCGAGCCACGCCGACCCGCGCGGCGACAGCAGCCACTTGTACCCGGCGGCGACGACGTAGTCCGCCCAGGCCAGGTCCAGCGGCAGCCACCCGACGGCCTGGGTGGCGTCCAGCAGCACGGGCACGCCCGCCGCCCGCAGCGCGTCCAGGTCCACGATCCGGCCGTCGGCGGACTGCACGACGCTCACCGCGACCAGGTCGTGCCCGGCCGCCGCCGAGGGCACGTCGGCCAGCTCCACCTCGGTGACCTCGCACCCGCGCGCCGCGAACGGGAACGTCAGCGACGTGAAGTCCCCGCGCGCCACCAGCACGCGCGACCCGGGCCGCAGGCCCGCCGCCACGTTCGCCACCAACTGCGACACCGACGCCCCGATGGCGACCTGCGACACCGGCGCGCCGACGAGCTTGCCGAAGGCCTCGCGGGCGACGTCCACGGCCGGTTCGGCGCTGGTGGGACCGTCGAGGCCGCCCGCCCACCGGCGCACGGCGTCGGCGACCTCGGCCGCCACGGGCGCGGGCGGGACGCCGATGCTCGGGGTGTTGAGGTAACCGGCGGGGACGTCGAAGGTGGAGCCGAAGGAGGTGCGCATGACCTCTATCACTACCGTGGATCGTTCAGTCAGTCCAGGGTTCTACCGATGAATCTCAGGCTTTGAGCGCCTCGGACGCCGCTTTGTCCGGCCGAGCGTCCTTGCGGCGCGCGTAGACCTGCTTGCGGACGCGCGCCACGACGGTCCCGTCCTCGGCCACCACGTCCACCGGGAACCACAGCAGCGCCTTGCCGCCGTCCGCCGCCTGCGCGCGCAGCTCGTCGAGGTGCTCGTCGGTCAGCTTGAACTCCGCGTGCACGGTCCCGCGACCCGGCTTCACGAAGTCGATCTCGCCCGCCCGGTCCCACACCATGTGGTCACGACCCAGGTGGCGCAGGACCAGCAGCATCCAGAACGGGTCGGTCATCGCGAACAGCGAACCGCCGAAGTGCGTGCCCACGTAATTGCGGTTGTACCAGCGCAGGCGCATGCGCACCTTGGCGTACCGGTAGTCGTCGGACAGGGCGACGACCCGGATGCCGGCGAACAGGAACGGCGGCCACAGGTTCATGCCCCGCCGCAGACGAGAAGCCTTCATGCGGGGCATGTTACTCGCCAGTAATGTCAGTGCAGCCGGATGATGTTGCCGGTCACACGCTTCGCGGCGGGCGAGCACAGGAACGCGATCACGTCCGCCACCTCGTCGGGCCGGCCGACCTTGTGCTGCGCCCGGACGGCGTCGTTGATCCAGCCCGTGTCGGTGACGCCGGGGTTGACCACGTTCGCGGTCACGCCGTGCGGACCCAGTTCGGCGGCGGCGGACATGGTGAAGTTGTCCAGCGCCGCCTTCGCCGCCCCGTAGGACACCTCGCTGGGGAACCCGTTCGGCCCGCCCGAGGTCAGCGAGACGATCCGGCCCCAGTTGCCGCCGCGCGCCAGGTGGCGGCGGGCGAACTCGGCGATCAGCAGCGCGCCGGCGCGGGCGTCCACGGCGAACTGGGCGTCGAACGTCTGCGGCGTGACCGCCTTGAGCACGCGGCCGAACTGGTCGGTCTCGGTGGCCAGGAACGTGTCCTGCACCCAGCCGGAGGCGTTGTTGACCAGGACGTCCACCGGCCCGAACAGGCGCTCGGCGGTGTCGAACAGCGACGCGGGCGCGGTGGTCTCGGTGAGGTCCACCTCGATCGCGTGCGCCTTGCCGCCGGCCTCGGTGATCGCGGCGACGACGGCGTCCGCGCCGGCCTCGCGGGCGGTGAAGTACTCCTCCGGCACGCTCGGGTCCGGCGCGGGAGCGTAGCGCAGGAACGTGATCAGGACCTGCACGCCCCGCGCGGCGAGGGCTCGTGCGGTCGCGGCCCCGATGCCCTGGTTGGCGCCGGTGACGATGGCGGTGTGCTGCACGAGACCGAATCCTGCACGATTGATCCATGCGCAGTGAAGAGATCGAGATCCGGACCGGCGGCGAAGAGGTGGTCCACGACCTGACCCGCGCGTGCGAGGACTTCCTGCGGGACGAGGACGGCGACGGCCTGCTGCACGTGTGGGTGCCGCACGCCACGGCCGGCCTCGCGGTGCTGGAGACCGGCGCGGGCAGCGACGAAGACCTGCTCGCCGCCCTGCGCGACCTGTTGCCCAAGGACGGCCGTTGGCGGCACCGGCACGGCAGCCCGGGTCACGGCCGTGACCACGTGCTGCCCGCGCTGGTGCCGCCGTACGCGACGATCCCGGTGCTAGGCGGTGCGCTGGCGCTGGGCACCTGGCAGTCGGTCTGCCTGGTCGACACGAACGTCGACAACCCGGTCCGCAAGGTCCGGCTGAGCTTCCTCCGCGGGTAGCAGCACGACCAGCCGCCCGACCCTTCACCGCGAGGCCGCCGTCGGCCTGTCGCGCCGCCTTGCCCGCCGATCAGCCCTTCCGATCGGCGGGCAAGACGGCGCGACGGGCCGACTCCGAGGCGGCCTCGCCGCGCGACGGAGACGCGCCACCCGACACCGCAACCCGGTCCGCAAGGTCCGGCTGAGCTTCCTTCGCGGGTAGCAGGAGGACCAGCAGGCCGGCTAGCGCCAAGCCGACGAACACCCAGACCTGGGCCGCGTCGAGGGTTCCGTTCTGCAGCAGGGCGCGCAGGCCCTCGGTGGAGAACCGGAACGGCGTCCACGACCACAACAGCGCCCGGTACGCCGGGTTGAGCAGCTCCGGCACCTGGCCCGCGACCGCCGGGGCCATCAGGTACAGCGGGGCCAGGACGGCCATCGCCCGCAGGCCCAGCACCCGGAGCAGGCCCGACTGGAGCAGCGCGAAGGACACCGCGACCAGCGCGAGGTAGCCCAGCACGTCCCAGCCCAGCGGCAGGGTCGAGTCCCACCACGCGAAGAACCCGGCGACGACGGCCACCGCGAGCACGGCGGCGGTGGTCGCGCCGAGCAGCCGCGCCCCCACGCCGACCCGGCCGCGGCCGCGCGCCGACAGCACCGTGAACGCCGCGCCCGCCACGAGCCCGCCGATCCACAGCAACGCGCTCGCGGCCAGCGGCGCGGTCCGGCCCGCCGCGGACGCCGGGTCCAGCGTCACCACCTTGGCGGGCAGCCCCGCCCCCTGCGCCACCCCGGTCAGCACCTGTTGGGCGACCTGCGTGCCGGACGGGTTCACCGCGCCCGACAGCACGACCGTCGCGCTCCCCGGAGCGAGTTCGAGCACGCCGTAGACGTCCTGCGCCTTGAGCAGGTCCCGCGCCTCGTCGGGCGCGGCCACCCGCCACGACACCTCGGGGGCGTCGGCGCCCGCGAGCTTGTCCGCCACCGCCCGCAACTGCGGCGGGGCGTCCGCGCCGACCGCGACCGCCAGCGGCACGTCGGCGGGGTGGACCGTCGCCTGCACGCCGAACGTGACCAGGCCGAGCACGAGCGCCACGAGCGCGCCGACGACGGCGGTGGCCACCGCGACGACGGCCGGCGGCCGGTCCTGTGGTGTGGCCATGACTGCCTCCAGAACTTGTTCATCACCTGTTGAATTGAGAGCGTACGACTGGCCCGCGCGCAAGTCAACGCGTGCTGAATTAGCCGGGGCGGCCCGGCCGGCGGAACCGGCGGGGTACGGTTTGCCGGTGACTTACCCAGGTGACGGGCAGAGCAACTGGGGAGGCCAGTCCGGCCAGGGCGACTGGGGGCAGCAGAACCAGGGCTACCCGCAGCAGGGGTACGGCGGCTCCTACGACCCGCAACAGCAGCAGTACGGCCAACAGCAGCAACCGCAGCAGTACGGGCAGCAGCCGGGCTACGGCGCGCCCTACGGCGGTGATCCGTACGGCCAGCAGCAGGGCTACCCCTACGGCGATCCCCAGCAGCAGCAACAGTTCGGCGGCTACGGCGGCCTCGGCGTGTTCTCCGGTGGCGAGGAGCCGCCGAAGAAGGGCGGCGCCAAGGTGTGGATCGCCGTCGGCGCGGCCGTGCTGGTCCTCGTGGCGGGCGGTCTCACCGCGTTCTTCCTGACCCGCCCCGACGACAAGCAGCAGACCACCGTCGGGCAGGGTTCGTCGGAACCGAAGACGACGACCACGACCAAGCCGAGCACCACCAGCTCCACCAAGCCCAGCACGGCGGGGTCGTCGTGCAAGGCGTCGAAGGCGGACTGGAACTGCCTGGCCGTCGAGAACCTGCACTACAGCTACGACGTGCCCAAGACGTGGACGCCCGCGGCCGGGTCGGCCAAGTTCCAGACCATCCCGGACCTCGCGCTCACCGGCCTGACCCTGTTCGGCAAGTACGACTGCCAGGGCGGCGGCTACAACCGGGGCGCGACCGGCGGCGCGGTGCTGCCGTCCGGCGACATGGCGGCCGTGGCCAAGGACCTCGCCGAGAAGATCGGCGCGGAGTACTACAGCTCGGGCAAGACGCGCGACATCAAGCTCACCGAGCCCAAGGCGCTGAAGATCCCGAACAACAACGGCGGCCAGATCGACGCCGTGCAGGTGGACGCCACCATCACCACCACCGGCAGCGAGTGCCTGGCCACCAAGGGCATGGTGAAGATCCTGATCCTCAAGAGCAGCAAGGGTCTGCACGTGTTCATGGCCAACGGCGACCTGGAGGGCGGCCCGGCCGAGCCCAAGCCGCCGACGGAGGCCGACCTGCAGGCGATGGTCGACTCCGTGAAGCCGCTGGGCTGACCCCGTGAGCTACTCCGGACTCGGCTACTACCAGCCCCAGCCGCCGCCCAAGCCCGACCGCCGTCCACTGTGGATCGCGCTGTCCGTCGTGGGCGTGCTCGCGGTCGCGGCCGGCGTCGTCGCGGCGGTCGTCTTCACGCGGGGCGACACCGAGGCCGCGCCGACCACGTCCGCGCGGCCCGTGGAGCAGGCCAAGTGGCAGACCATCGAGGACACGCAGTCCGGTGTCTCCTACGAGCTGCCCGAGTCGTGGGAGACCTCCGGCGGCGGCGTGGCGGGTCGGGTGCGGCTGGCGAAGTCGGCGGTGTCGCGGCCGTTCGAGTGCCAGGGGCGCAGCATGATCCAGGCGCAGATCGCGTCCGGGTCGGTGGTGTCCGACTCCCCCGCCGGGATCGCCACCGAGGTCGCCACGGGCATCGCCAAGGGCGGCTACACCGTGGACCGCAAGGAACCGCGGCTGGGTGAGCCGAAGGTCGAGTCGGAGAGCGACGACCGGGCCGTGGTGAGCGTCAAGGCGGAGCCGAACGCGGTCAACCCGTGCTTCGCGCCCAAGGCGACCGTGACCGCCGTGGCGATGCGGGACGGCACCAAGGTGGCCGTGGTCGTGCTCAACGTGGCCGAGGGCGGCCCGCACGTCGCCGAAGGGCCCAGCGCGGACGAGGTCAAGCACATCCTGGAGAGCGTGCGGAAACTGTGAACACGTTGGTGCTGTGGGACATCGACCTGACCCTGATCGACGCGCGGGGCCTGGGCCACACCTGGTACCGGACGGCGCTGCGGGCCGCCACCGGGTTGGACCTGGTGCACGTGCCGACGTTCCCGGGGCGCACCGAGCGGGCGATCACCCTGGAACTGCTCGCGCTGCACGACATCGAGCCGACCGACGAGATGGTCGACCGGGTGCACGCGGAACTGGTCGCGGTCGCCACGCGGGAAGCCGACCTGTTGCCCACCCACGGCCACGCGCTGCCCGGCGCGGCGGCCGTGCTGGCGGCGTTGGCGGGGCACGAGACCGTGGTGCAGTCCCTGGTGACCGGGAACCTGGTGGAGATCGCCCGGTTCAAGCTGGCGGCGTTCGGGCTCGACACGCACCTGGACTTCGAGATCGGCGGGTACGGGACGCTCTCGGAGCACCGGCCCGAGTTGGTGCTGGAGGCCGTGCGCCTGGCCGGCGCGAAGCACGGAAAGGAGTTCTCGGCGGTCGTCGTCGGCGACACGCCCCACGACGTGGACGCGGCCCTGCACCACGGGGCGCTGGCGATCGGCGTGGCGACCGGGCGCAGCAGCGTGGCGGAGCTGGAGGAAGCCGGCGCCCACGTCGTCCTCAAGGACCTGTCGGACACCGAAGCGGCACTCGCGGCGATCCTCCGCCGCTGACCGGGTCCGCCGCGAGGGCTCCTCGCGGGAGCCCTCCCGGCGTCCGCGCTCAGCCCCGGACCAGCGTCCGGAGGTGCTCCACGACCTCGTCCACCGCGACCTCGACCCGCTCGCCCGAGCGGCGGTCCTTGACCTCGACCACGCCGTTCGCGAGGCCGCGGCCCACGACCACGATGGTCGGCACGCCGATCAGCTCGGCGTCGGCGAACTTCACGCCCGGGCTGGCCTTGCGGTCGTCCAGCAGGACCTTCAGGCCGGCCGCCGACAGCTCGCCCGCGAGCTTCTCGCCGCCCGCCGCCAGCGCCTCGTCCTTGCCCGCGACCACCACGTGCAGGTCGAACGGCGCGACGTTGCGGGGCCAGATCAGGCCGCGGTCGTCGTGGCTCTGCTCGGCGATGGCCGCGACCAGGCGGGACACGCCGATGCCGTAGGAGCCCATGGTGATCCGGATGGGCTTGCTGTCCGGGCCGAGGGCGTCCAGCGCGAACGCGTCCGCGTACTTGCGGCCGAGCTGGAAGATGTGGCCGATCTCGATGCCGCGCGCCGCGACCAGCACGCCCTCGCCGTCCGGCGACGGGTCGCCCTCGCGGACCTCGGCCACGTCGATCACGCCGTCGGGGGTGAAGTCGCGGCCCTGGACCAGGTCCACCACGTGGTGGTCGGCCTTGTCCGCGCCGGTCACCCACGCCGTGCCGCGCACGACCCGCGGGTCGACCAGGTAGCGCACGCCGTTGGCCTGCAGCGCGCCCGGCCCGATGTAGCCCTTGACCAGGAAGGAGTTCTTGGCGAAGTCGGACTCCTCCAGCATCGACACCTCGGCGGGCGAGACGGCCGCCTCCAGGCGCTTGAAGTCCACCTCGCGGTCGCCGGGCACGCCGATGGCGAGCAGGGTGGACTCCTTCGCGCCCGGCTGGGTGAGCTTGACCAGGACGTTCTTCAGCGTGTCGGCCGCGGTGAACGTCCGGCCGAGGCCGGCGGCGTTGAGGAAGTCGACCAGCGACTCGATGGTCGGCGTGTTCGGCGTGTGGTGGACCTGCGCCTGGGGCTTGTCCTCGATCGACTGCTCCGGCGGCGCGGGCGTCGTGACGGCCTCGACGTTGGCCGCGTAGTCGGACCCGGTGCTGCGGACGAAGGTGTCCTCGCCGGTCGGCGCGACCGCCAGGAACTCCTCCGACGCCGAGCCGCCCATCGCGCCGGACGTGGCGGAGACGATCACGTACTCCATGCCCAGGCGGTCGAAGATGCGGATGTAGGCGTCGCGGTGCTGCCGGTAGGAGTGCGACAGGCCCTCGTCGGTGAGGTCGAAGGAGTAGGAGTCCTTCATGACGAACTCGCGCCCGCGCAGGATGCCCGCGCGGGGCCGCGCCTCGTCCCGGTACTTGGTCTGGATCTGGTAGAGCGTGACCGGGTAGTCCTTGTACGAGGAGTACTCGCCCTTCACGGTGAGCGCGAACAGCTCCTCGTGGGTGGGGCCGAGCAGGTAGTCGGCGCCCTTGCGGTCCTTGAGGCGGAAGATGTTGGGGCCGTACTCGGTCCACCGGTTGGTGGCCTCGTAGGGCTCCTTGGGCAGCAGCGCGGGGAACTGGATCTCCTGCGCGCCGAACGCGTCCATCTCCTCGCGCACGACCTGCTCGATGTTGCGCAGCACCCGCAGCCCGAGCGGCAGCCACGAGTACCCGCCCGGCGCGACCCGGCGGACGTAGCCGGCGCGGACCAGCAGCTTGTGGCTGGGGACTTCGGCGTCGGCCGGGTCCTCGCGCAGGGTGCGCAGGAACAGCGACGACATCCTCGTGATCACGGTGGGTGCTCCTCGTGGCGCGGGTTGTCCGCAAAGGGTAGTGAACACCCGCCGGGCGGTTCCAACGGGTTGTCCGGCGTCGGGCTACACGACCAGCTCGAAGTGCCGCTCGCCGGCGGGCTCCAGGCGCAGGCCGGCGTTCGCGGCGATCTTCACCAGGTTCCCGGCCCGCGGCACGGCCCGCGACCGCACGATGGCCCGCGCGAGCAGCCCCTTGTGGGCCTTGTTGAAGTGGCTCACCGCCTGCCGGCGCCCGGTCCCGTCCTCGGTCACGACCTTGACGGTGATCGCGTGGGGGATCCTGGCCAGCGACGAGTACGGGGCCGACCGCAGGTCGATGACCTCCCGTTCGGCCAGCGCCGGCGTGAGCACGGGCCGCCACAGGCTGCCCAGCGGACCGACCGACGGCAGCACGTTCCCGCCGGAGAGCCGGTAGGCGGGGATCGGGTCGGCCCCGAGCACGACGCCGAACAACGCGGACGCCACCCCGAGCCGCTCGGCCGCCCGCCCCCGCTCGACCCGGGTCAGGGTGGGCAGGTCGAGCGCGTCGTAGAGCACGCCGGTGTACCGGGACAGCGCCGGCAGCGTCGGGGACGTCCGCAGGACGGCGTTGCGCGCCACCTCACCGGCCTGCCGCTCGGACAGCCCGAGCACGGCCAGGCTCGCCGGCACGTCGCCCGCGAGGTCCACCAGGGCGTCGACCAGCTTCGCCCGCACGGGGTTCAGCTCGGGCAGCGACAACGCCTCGAACGACAACGGCGGGCCGTCGCCGCCGGACGCCTTGGTCTCGGACGGGGGGAGCAGTACCAGCACGAACGGGCAGCCTAGTCCGACGGCGACGACCGACCCGACCACACCGACCACGCCCGGCCCGACCACACCCGGCCCGACCACACCCGGCCCGACCACACCCGGCCCGACCACACCCGGCCCGACCACACCCGGCCCGACCACACCCGGCCCGGCCGCCGGGGGCGCGGGCGCCGGGGGGCGGCG
>NZ_JBEZBW010000155.1:0-13495 GCF_040647305.1 Saccharothrix sp. NPDC042600
CCGCAACCGGAAAAGCTGGTTGCGGAGAAGACCAAAGCGCGGTTGGGCTGCGCCCAGGCCGTACGGGGAACGAACCGAGGCCCTTCCTTGGGCTAAATAGCCCATCAGAAGCGCGCCTGCGGCGCTAAAGCAACGCGCTGCGCGCGGTGGTGGTGGAGGGGTGCGTCAACTGACAACGTGGGCGCAAGTCGCTCCGCCGGTTAGCGTGGGTGGATCATCCTCACGGAGGTGGTATGGACCACACACGTGTTCGTCGCGGGCATCGGCGTCCTGTGCTCGTGCTCGCCGCTCTCTGCTCGGCCGCCGCGCTGACCGCCGGTGGCACCGGGGCGCTCGCCGCGCCGCCCACCGAGCCGCCGCACCCCTGGCAGTACGACCACTGGCCCCAGCAGCAGCCCTGGCAGCAGGGCCGGGACACCGCCCGGGTCGCCGCGCAGGCCGGGTTCCCCGGGCCGATCGACCCGCAGAACTGGGTCAACCCCGACCACATGACGTGGGAACGGGACTACAAGAAGGTGCCCGGCACCAACTGGGCCGATCCGTCGGTCAAGGGGTCCGTGCGCAACTTCAAGGGCGCGCTCGTCCTCCTCGACTACCCGAACCAGCCGTTCGTGGTGACGCAGCCCAAGCACTCCACCGTCTTCAACAACCCCAGCTCCGAGGCGCACGACGTGCCCCGTGAACAGGTCGCGCAGTTCTACCAGGACTTCCTCAACAAGCCCAACGCGCTCAACCGGGGCCACACCGTCCACGAGTACTGGATGGAGGACTCCGGCGGGCGCTACGGCGTCGATCTCACCGCGTTCGGCCCGTACACCATGCCGGGCAAGGACCACGAGTACGCCATGGAGTTCCAGGCCGGCACCGCGTGCCCGGCCGGGGACACGTGCACCCGGGACATCCGGACCGACGGGCGGGCCGCGTGGGTGGCCGACGTCGGCGCCCAGGTGCCGGCCGGGTTCGACTTCGTCTACTTCCTGTCCGCCGGGCAGGACGAGTCGGGCACGTGGCAGGAGTTCGGGATGATGAAGTTCCCGACCAGGGAGGACGTGCCCGACGCGTTCGGCCCGCCCGACGAGGCCCTGCCGAACTGGTCGCGCACCCGGTACGTGGACTGGACGTCCTGGGCGGCCGGGTCGAGCCTGTGGCCCAACGCCGGCAACGGGTCGTCCACGCAGGCCGAGAGTTCCGGCCAGGGCGTGTACGCGCACGAGCTGAGCCACCTGCTCGGCATCGGCGACAACTACAACAACCCGTACTCCAACCCGCCGCACCGCGCGTACACCGGCATCTGGGACATGCTCTCGCGGGGCTCGTTCAACGGTCCCGGCGGGCCGCACTCCCGGTGGGTCATCCCGGCGACCGCAGGTGGGTCGATGGGCGCGCAGCACGTTCTGCGCAACAAGATGAAGCTCGGCATCGTGGACGAGCGCAACGTGCTGCGGCTCTCGCGCGAGGCGCTCGACGAGTCCGGGCTGGTGATCGCCAAGGTCACCGCGCGGACCGTGCAGCCGGGGCCGAACGGCCTGGCGGGCATCAACGTCGAGCTGGGCGCCGGCGACCTGTCCCCCGCCTGCGACGTGCGCACCGACCCGCTGTGCGACGGCGGCGGCTACCAGAACTACACCGTCGAGGTCGTGGACCGGATGGGGTCGGACTCGTTCACGCCGGACGCGGGCGTCCTGCTGGCCAAGACCAAGAACGAGGACCGCGCGCCGTTCGCGTGGGTGGTCGACGCCAACCCGCAGGACATCGGCATGACCGACTACGTCCTGCCGGACGGGCGCAAGGTGCCCATCACCGTCGGCGACTACCGGCAGCTGTCGGACGCCCTGTTCCACGCGGGCACGAACTCCGGCAGCGAGTACGAGCACGTCGACCCGGCCAACCGGCTGCACTTCTACGTCCTGGACGTGAAGCGCGACCACCAGGGCGTGCTGTCCTACACGGTCGCCATCCGCTCCCTGGACGGCCGGGGCCCGCAGCACCGCGGCGTCCGCGTCCTGCCCACCGCCGGCGCGGCGGGCTCGGACGGCGTGGCGACGTGCCGCTTCCCGCTGTTCAACACCGGCCGCGACGCGGCGCCGGGCGGGGAGCACCCGGAGGACGTGAGCCGGTACCTCGACGGTGACGTCTACCGCGTCTCGGCGACGACGTCGTCGGGCTGGACGGTGTCCGTGCCCAACGCCCTGGCGACGGCGAAGTTCGGCGGCCAGACCCAGGTCCCGATCCACGCCAGGCGCGACGGCGGCCCCCTGGTCGGCAGGATCACCCTGACCGCCACCTCGGAGAGCGACCCGACCAAGACCTCGACCGCGTCCTGCACGGTCCTCGGGCGCTAGGCGTCCGTCCGTCGGAGCGGGTGGACCGCCGCGTCCACCCGCTCCGCAGAAGTCGGTAGCCGACCGACTGCCCTGGGTGATTCACCCGTTCGGCATGCGCGTGGACGGCTAACCAGACCAACCCGGGCCGCGACTGGATGGGCACAGGCCGATGCAGTCAGGGGTGGGTCATGGAACCGTTCGACGCTCTGCTCGCGGCCACCCGCGTGCTTCCGCCCGACCTGACCGCCCGGTCGGCGCGGTTCGCGCTGGTGTTGCGCCCCTCCCAGGACCCGGTCGCCGTCGCGGACGGGGTGCGGACGACGTTGGCCGACTTCGCCGTCCGGGTCCGGCCGCTGTCGCCCCTGGAGCCCCGGGTGCTGCTGGTCGACCTGCCCGGCCGGGTGCCGGCCGCCGCCCCGGAGGTCTCGTTCGAGGCGGCGTACGCGTTGGCCGACGCCTTCGGCCTGGAGGCCGCCGAACCGGACCTGCCGACCGACTTCTTCCCCGAGGAACCGCTGTTCGCACCGGGCCGCGAGAGCGCGAACGGGTTCCCGCCGTGGTGCTGGGTCGCCGAGGACCCGGAACTCCACGACGACCCGCGGTGGGCGCTCGGGATGATGAACGTCCCCGCCGCCTGGGAGTTCTCGGCCGCGCGCAACCGGTTGAGCCGGGGCGAGGGCGTGGTCGTCGCCCAGCCGGACACCGGGGTCACCCGCCACCGGGAACTCGACGGCGTGTTCACCGTGCCGGGTTACGACGTCCTCGACCACGACGACGACCCCACCGATCCGCTGGAGCGGGGCGGCAGCCCCGGTCACGGCACCGCAACCGCGAGCGTCCTGGTCTCCCCCGGATCGCTGGTGGTCACCGGCACCGCGCCCGCGGCTTTGCACATGCCGATCCGCGCGATCACCAGCGTCGTGCAGATCTCCCAGGTCGCGGTGGCCGAGGCGATCGACTGGGCCACCGCGCACGGCGCGCAGGTGATCACGATGAGCCTGGGCGGCTTGTTCTCCTTCTCCCTGCACCGCGCGCTGCGCCGGGCCGTGCGGGCGGACGTGGTCGTGCTCGCCGCCGCCGGGAACTGCGTCGGCCGCGTGGTGTGGCCCGCGCGGTACGACGAGTGCGTCGCCGTGGCCGGGGTGAACCGGCACGGGCGCAAGTGGCGCGGGAGTTGCAGCGGCGCCGCCGTGGACGTCTCGGCCCCCGCCGAGAACGTGCTGCGGGCGCGGATCCCGCGGGGTGACGGCGAGCCGGACCACGGACAGGGGCAGGGCACGAGTTTCGCCGTGGCGATGACCGCGGGTGTCGCGGCGCTGTGGCTCGCGCACCACGGCCGGGCGAACCTGGTGGCGGAAGCGCGGCGGCGGGGCGAGACCGTGCAGGCCCTGTTCCTGCGCCTGGTGCGGGCCACCGCCCGGCGCCCGGCGGAGTGGGACTCCTTCACGATGGGCGCGGGCGTGGTCGACGCGGAGGCGCTGCTGCGCGCCGACCTCGACCTCGGGCGTGAGCGGGAGACCCTCGCCGGACCGGTGTCCGAGGCGGACACCGTGCGGTCGCTGGTCGCCGAAGCGGTGCAGCCGGAGGCCGCCGACGACCCGCTGCTGGACTGGTACCGGTTCGGGCCGGAGATCTCCCACGCGGTGCTCGCCGGGCGGACCGCGCCGGCGGGCGCGTCGGAGGCCGCCTCGTCGTGGACGCGGCCGTCGCCGCGGCTCGCGAAGGCGATGGCGAACCCCGCGTTGCAGGACGTGTTCGGGCTGGACCTCGCGGGCGCGCCCGAGGTGGGAGGAACGTCATGACCACGACCACGCGCACGGCCGCGGACCGGTTGCGACAACTGGTCGCCGTCCGCTCCACCGCCGACCGGTCCGGCGCCGCTCCCGAGTCGGTCCCCGTGGAGGAGGTGGACCCGCGCCCGGGAGCGGACGAGGTGACCGGGCGCGTCGAGGCCGCGCTGGACCAGGTGCCGCCCTGGGTGGACGACGCGGACGAGTTCCGCCGCGCCCGCGAGATCCTGTTGCGGGAGACCAGGATCGCGGGCGAACGGCTGGACGCCGACCCGGCCGCCGACTTGACCGCGGGCGAGGTGCGGACGCTGGAAGCGGTCGTCCGGGCCGACGGCTCGCGGCCGACCCTGTTCGTGCGGGACGACCGGGTCGACGAGGCCCACCCGATGATCGGCCGGTGGGCGGGCGCGGTGGCGGCGGCGCGGGAGGCGCTGCGCCCGGTGTTGCAGGCCGTGGGGCGGATCCAGCCGGACAACGCCACCGGTGACAACTTCTTCGGCACCGGCTGGGTGGTGGACGCCGAGAACGGCCTGGTGCTGACCAACCTCCACGTGATGGAGGTGATGTGGCGCAGGCTCCGGCAGGCCGTCGCGCCGACCGACACCGGGTTCCGCGTCCTCGACGGCGCCCACGTCGACTTCGCCGCCGAGTCCGGCCGGACGCGGACGAGGCGGTTCCGCGTCGTGGAAGCGAGGTCTTCGGGCGTGGACGGTCCTGATTACGCGCGGCTGGACGCCGCCGTCCTGCGCATCGAGCCGATCGAGCACCCCGTGCCGCAGGCGGTGCCCGTCCTGGCCGACCCCGACGGGCCGAACGGTGTGCTGGCCTCGTTGTGCACCGTGGGCTATCCGGGCCGACCGGCCTACCAGGCGGGCACGCACGAAGGCATCGACTGGGCATGGGTCAACAACGCCTTGTTCGGCCACCGCTACGGCGTGAAGCGGCTCGCTCCCGGGACCGCCCACCGGCCGCCCGGGTTCACCGGAGCCGGGCAGGACCCGCGGGCGTGGGTCTTCGGCCACGACTGCACGACGCTCGGTGGCAGCTCCGGTTCCCCGGTGGTGGCCTGGCTCGGCGACGCGCCGGGCGCGTTCGGCCTGCACTTCGCGGGGGCGTCGGCGGACACGAACCTGGCCCACGCCGTGTCGGCCTGCGCCGGCGAACTGCGCGCGCTCGGCGTGCCGGTCTGAAGGAGGGAGGGGTGCAACGATGGCGAACCCGTTCCTGGACCAGAACTCCTACCCGTGGAGCCACCCGGAAGCGGCGAAGCTGCACCGAGCGCTGACCGTGGCCGTGCACCGCCCGGCGCGGATCGACCTGCTGTACCGGATGACCGGGTCCGACCTGCCGGCGCTGGCCGTGGAGGGCCTGCCCCCGGACCTGATCTGGAAGCAGGCGCTGGACAACATCGCGGCCTGCGGCCGGTTGGCCACCTTCCTGGCGATGAAGGACGTCCGCAGGTACCCGGCGGTGTGCGCGGCCGTCGAGGCGGTGCTCGCCGCGGACGTCACGGCCGCCACCGTGCGCGCGTACGACGGGGAACGGGTGCTCGACCGGATCCGGCTGCACGACCTGCTGGCGGCGCTGGCCCCGGACAGCTCGCAGACGAAGGTCATCCTGGTGCGCGGCGGGGCGCGGAGCGGCAAGAGCCACAGCCGGCACCGGTTCGAGTGGATGGCCCGGCAGTGGGGCGCCGCCCCGGTGTACCTGTGCAGCGGCATGGTCGCCACGGTCGACGACGTGATCTACAGCTTGTACGCGGGGGTGGAGAGCACCGGGAGCATCCCGCCGCGCTTCGACAGCCTCCAGCACGACTGGTACCGCAAGGTGTGCTTCAAGTTGGGCGAGCTGGCCCGCGCCCGCGGGCGCAAGATGTGGATCGCCGTCGACGACCTCGGCGCGGAGGCGGACGGCGCGCCCCTGCTGGACACCGAGATCCGCACGTTCTTCGACCTGTTCGCGCTGATCCTGATGAACCCGACCTTCGGTCCGTGGTTCCGCCTGATGTTGATCCACTACCCGGACGCCGTGCCGACCAAGTGGGCGCAGGACCTGTGGTGCGAGGACGTCACCAGCGAGACCGACGTCCAGTGCGACCAGGTGGCGGAGGTGTTCCAGTCGTGGTCGGGGCCGGACGACAAGAAGCTGCGCGAGGACGAAGCGCGGTCGCTGGCCGTGGACGTGATCACCACCGCCGACAACTCGCCCCTCACGAGCGTGCCGCGACTGCGTCGGATCAGCGACGCCCTCAAGGCCGCTCTGGACACCTTGGAAAGCGGGCCGTCGTGATCATCGGATCGGTAGTGGGGATGTACGACGTGAAGTCCTTCGTCTCCGCCTTGCGCCGGGCCGCGCGCGGGGTGGCGCGGGTGCAGGTCGGCGGCGGCGGGAACGTCCGCTACTGCACCGGGTGGCTCATCACCGACGACCTGCTGGTGTTGGCGGACTACGCGGTCGCGGTGCTGGACGCGGCCGAACGGTTCCGCTGCCTGTTCGCGACCGAGGACGTCGAGGTCGAGGCGGACCTGGTGCCGACACCGAAGGACGGTTGCGTGGCGGTGGTGCGCCTGCGTTCCGCGCGGGAGGGTCGCGCGCTGCGGCTCGGGACGGCCGAAGCCGCGCGGGACCAACCCGTCGTCGTCCTGCACCACCCGCGGGCGGCGCCGCGGCTGTTCCTCAGCACCGGGCGCATCCTCGCCGTCGAACCCCCCTGGCTGTACCACGACGCCGACTCCGAGGGCGGCTCCGGCGGCGGCCCCGCGGTGGACATGCGCACCGGCACCGTCGTGGGCATGCACTCCGGTTGGGCGCCGGACCGCGAGCAGCCGAGGAACCGGGCGGTGTCCGTGTCCGCCGTGCTGGACTCCTTGCGGGCCTCGACGGTCTGGGACGAGATCGCGGCACACCAGGGACTGGCCGACGTGACCGCGGCCCGGGAAGCGCTCGACGTCGAGCCCGTGGCGGAGCACACCGACCACGACCTGGTGCCCGCGGC
Organism: Saccharothrix sp. NPDC042600; assembly: GCF_040647305.1. Taxonomy (NCBI): domain Bacteria; kingdom Bacillati; phylum Actinomycetota; class Actinomycetes; order Pseudonocardiales; family Pseudonocardiaceae; genus Saccharothrix; species Saccharothrix sp. NPDC042600. The sequence goes on from NZ_JBEZBW010000155.1 coordinate 7,110, forward strand.
GGTCCGGTGGAGCTTCGACCCGGAGGACTTCCCCGAGGACGTCCGGCGGCGGCTCCACCCGCTGGTGGCCGACCCCGGCGCGCCGTCGTGGGCGCTGACGACGCCCGAACGGCAGCGCCTGATCGGGATCGCCGGGTCGCTGCCCGCGCTCCGCGCGGCCCGCGGTGCCGCGCCCGTCGGCGGCGACGGCGGCCAGCGCACGATCGACCGGATCCTCGCCGGGCCGCCGTACGCGCTCGACGACGTCGCGGACCAGGACCTGCCCTACTGGTTGCAGGCCGTCCGCTGGTTCTCCGGTGTCGCGCCGGACCTGCCCGCACCCCTCCAGGTCAACCGGGCGCTGGAACGCCGGCGCGTCGTCGGCAGGCTCCGCGAGGTGGCCGGGCCGGGCTTCCGCGGTCGCACCGAGGAGCTGGCCGCGCTGCGGGCGTGGTTCGACGACCCGGGAGCCGGTCCCATGGTGATCACGGGCATCGGCGGCATCGGCAAGTCCGCCCTGGTCGCCCGGTTCGCCGAGGAGCTGCTCCCGGACACCGTCCTGCTGTGGCTCGACTTCGACCGCGCCGACCTCGCGCCCGACGACGCGCGGTCGGTCCTCGACTCGGTGCGCGAGCAGGCCGCGGTGCAGGTCGACGGCTTCGCCGCGCCCAGGCGCGACGAGTGGGAGGACGACGCCGACGAGGTGGCCCTCGCGCTGGCCCGCTCGATGCCGGCCGCGCCCGGTCCGCTGCTCGTCCTCGACGGGTTCGAGGTCGCCCAGCACGCCGTCCGGCACGACGAGATCTGGCCGGTGCTGGAACGGCTGTTGGTCCACCTGCCGGACCTGCGGATCGTGGTCAGCGGTCGGGCGACGGTCTCCAGCAAGGCCTCCGTGACCGGCCTGGAGCTGGGCGGGCGGCCGAGCCGGTCGCAGCACCTGCGCGGCCTGACGCCCGCCGTGGCCCGCCGGTGGCTGGTCGACCGGGGCATCGGGGAACCGACCGCGCTGGACTACCTGGTCAAGACCTCGCGCGGGGTCCCGCTGGTGCTCAAGCTCGCCATCCGGCTGATCGAGGCGGGCGGCGACGTGCGGGAACTGCCGAGGACGCTGCCCCGGACGCTCATCGAGGGCTACCTGTACCAGCGCATCCTCGACCGGGTGATCGACCCGGCGCTCAAGCTCCTCGCCCGGGACGCCCTGGTGCTGCGCGTCCTCAACGCGGACGTCGTCCGCGAGGTCCTGCACGACGTCATCCCGCCCGGCCTGGACGCCGAGCGCGCGTTCACCCGGCTGTCGCGCGAACTCGGCCTCGTGGAAGGACTCGGCCGTGACACCGACACGACGATGCGCCTGCGGCCCGAGGTCCGGATCTCCACCCTGCGCCTGGTCGAGGCGGACGACCTGGACCGCGTCCACGAGATCGACCGGCGGGCCGCGGACTTCTACGCCGGGTGCGCGGACCCGGACGCCGCGACCACCGCCGAGCTGGTCTACCACCTCCTGCGGTGCGGGGACCTCAAGGCGGCGGAACTGGCGTGGCGGGACGACTGCGCGCCGCTGTTGCGCCACGCCTGGCCGGAACTGCCCGACGCCGAGGAGGAGGCGCAGGAGTGGCTGCGCCTGCGCACCGAGGGCGTGCCGCGGGCGTCGGCCGACGTGGCGGCGTGGGAACGCGAGGCCGTGCGCCGGATCGGCCGCTCGTTGGCCCGCGGCCTGGAGCGGGCCGTGCCGGCGATCCTGCACGAGGTCGGCGAACGCCGTCCCGACAGCCCGCTGGTCGTCTACGACGCCTGGGCCGACTGGCAGGCGGGCGACCTGAAAGGCGCCCGCCGGGTGCTGGCCTCGGTCGGGTTCCCGCCCGGCCGCACCGGCCGCGACCGCGCGGTCCTCGGCGCGGCCCTCGCCCGCGAGGCGGGCGACGGCACGACGGCCGACCGGCTCCTCGCCCGGGTGGACGGGCCCGACCACTGGCCCGACGACCACGCCGGGCGGCTCAGCGCGCTGGCCGTCCGGGCGGCCAGGATCCGGCTGACCGTCGACCTGGCCGCGGAACTCGACCTCGCCGACGCCCGCCACGACGACGTCGTGCGCCGGTTGAGCGGCCTGATGTCCGGTGTCGATGTCGTGCTGCCGTCCCTGGCGGAGCGGTTCGACCGGTGGACCGCGCCGGAGAGCGCGGGCCGACCGCTGGCCGCGCCGTCCGACGCCGGGGGCCTGACCGTCTTCGCCGCGGCCGTGGAGGCGGAACGCAAGTCCCGTCGGCGGTTGTCGCTGCGGTCCGACCTCAGGGGCGCCGCGCGGGTCTGGCGGGGCTCCGACGCCACCCCGGAGGCGGTGGTGCTGCAGGCGGTGCCGCGCGACATGACGCGGCCCATGCGGACCGGACGCCACCTGGTCGAGCTGGCCGACCGGCGGTGGCGGCTCGCGACCACGTCGCCCTTCATCGCCCGGGCGTGCGAACAGGCGGCCCGTGCCCTGGACGACCCGCTCACCACGTCGGTCGTCGGCACGTTGGCGGCCCTGCGCGGCATGCCGTTCACCGTGGCCGTCCCGCGGATCCGGTACTCCGGTCTGGACGAGGTGATCGGCTCGGTGGCCACCCAGCACACGAGCGAACCGGACCGGATGGCGCGACGGATCCTCGACCACGAAGCCGCGGCTCACGGCTGGTCGTCGCCCCACCTGCGCGCGCTCGCCCTGTACCTCGTCGGCCCGGACCCGCTGGACGTGCTCCACCGGCACACCCTGGGTCTGCCCCTCGCCGGCTCGAAGCCCTCCTGGAGCGACAATGAACCCGCTCGACGCCTTTCAGTACCCGTTCGACGACCGCGTGGCCCAGCAACTGCACCGCACCCTCACGACGTTGTTCACGAAGTCGCAGGCGGTCCGGTTGGTGGCCCGGCAGGCGGGCTTGGACCTGACCGAGATCGATAGCGAGCAGGCGCCGACCTTCCTGTGGATGGACGTCCTCACCGAGGCCGCGGCCCAGGGTCGCACCCGGGCCCTGGTGACGGCGGCCTCCGACGCGCTGGCCGAGACCAGTCCCGCCAAGCCGTTCCTGCTCGACCTGCTCGCGGACCGGCCGACCAGGCTGTCCAGCGAACCGGTCAGCGCGACGGGGCGACCGGTGTTCGACGACCGGGTCACCGAGCCGGAGGCGCTGCTCTACCAGGACGACCTCACCATCCAGATCGGCCGCGTGCCGGGCCTGATCGCGACCCTCGAACGCCTGGTCGCGCTGGCTCCCGCCGTGTGCCTGCTCAACGTGTGGGTGGGCGGCAAGGAGCAGTACGGCACGGGCTTCCGCGTCGGCGACGACCTCCTGCTCACCAACTGGCACGTGCTGCACGACAGCGACACCGGGGCCGCCGCGACCACCGTGACCGCGGAGTTCGGGTTCGAGGACGACGGCCGCGGCGGCGTCCGGGCGGCGACCCAGGTCTCGTGCGACGCCGCCGACGTGGTCTCCGACAAGGCCGACGACTGGGCGGTCATCCGCACGGTCACGCCGCTGGACGGACGCTGGCCGGTCATCACCCCGTCCCGGTCGGTCGCGCCGACCAGGGACGGCGAGGCGTTCGTGGTGCAGCACCCCCGGGGCCAGCGCAAGCGGCTGGGCTTCGTGCGCAACCAGGTGACCTACTTCGACGACCGGACGGTCCACTACCTGACCGACACCCGGGTGGGCTCGTCGGGCGCACCGGTCTTCGACGCGGCGGGCGACCTGATCGCCGTCCACCACGCGGGCGGTCGGCCGCAGGAGGTCGCCGGCAAGCCGCCCATGCGCAAGAACGAAGGCATTCGAGCCTCGCGGATCGCCTCCGCCCTGGCCGCGCACGGGATCGCCTGACGCGGTTCAGCCGAGGCGGAGGCGTTCGACGCGGTGGACCAGGTTCGGTGTGAGCAGGGGTGCGCCGTCGGTGCCCGGGAGGACCGCCAGGCCGTGGCCGGCGGCGACCAGGGCGCGCAGGGTCGCCGTGTCCGTGCCCCGGTACGCCGTGGCCGCGTGGAAGCCCGCGGTGCCGACGGCTTCGCGCAGGTCCTCCAGCGGCACGGCCGCGTCCGGGGCGTCGATCCACCTCGCGTCGACCAGGTCGTCCAGGCGCAGGCCCTTCCTGCGCGCCAACGGGTGGCCCGGCGGGAGGGCCACCACCAGCGGGTGTTCGGTGACCACCGACGCCTTCACGCCGACCGGCAGGCGCAGCGGGTCGCTCGGCGCGACCACGCCGTCCACGAAACCCACGTCGAACTCGCCGGTCGCCACGCCCGCGACCACCTCCGCGCGCGTCACCACGTGCAACGCGCCCCGGACCTCCGCCACCGCCGCCGGAGCGGCCAACGGCGACGCCGCCACGACCACCCGCTCCGGTGGCGGGGCGGCGGCTCGGCGGACGTCGGCCCGCGCCGCGTCCAGGCGCAGCAGCAACGGGGTCGCGTGGTCGAGGAGGCGGTCGCCGGCGCTGGTCGGGGCGACCGGCCGGCGACCCAGGAGCGACACGCCCAGGTCGTGTTCGAGCGCCGCGATGTGCTGGGACACCGCCGACTGCGTGTAACCCAACTCCGCCGCGGCGGCGGAGAACGATCCCCGGCGGACGACCGTCGTGAACGTCCTGAGCAGGTGCGGGTCCACGTGCATCAGTATCGCTTATCCACAGTGCACGGATCATCGTTGGACGTGAACCACCCCGCCACCGAGGATCGACGCATGACGACCCCACGCCTCGCCCTCGTCGGCGACCGGTCCCCGCACGTCCGTTCGCACACCCGCGTCCCGGGCCTCCTCCAGGCCCTGCGCGAACGCGACCGCCTCGACCTCGACGCGTACTGGGTGCGCACCGACGACATCACCGGGCCGGACGACCTCGCCGGGTTCGACGCGGTCTGGTTGTTGCCCGGAAGTCCTTACGCGTCAGAGGAAGGCGCGCTCGCCGCGGTGGCGCACGCACGGCTCCACGGCGTCCCGTTCCTGGGCACGTGCGGCGGGTTCCAGCACGCCCTGTTGGAGTTCGCGCGCGCGGTGTGCGGGCTGACCACCGCCGCCCACGCCGAGGTGGACCCGGACGCCGCCGACCCGCTCGTCGCGCCGCTCGCCTGTTCCCTGGTCGGCCACGAGGGTGCCGTGCACCTGGTCCCGGGCACGCTGGCCGAGCGCGTGCTGGCGGCCGACCGGACCGTCGAGCGCTACCACTGCGACTACGGCCTCAACCCCCGCCACCTCGACCTGCTGCGCGAGCACGGCATGGTCTTCAGCGGCCACGACGCCGACGGCGAGGTCCGGGTGGCCGAGCTGCCCGACCACCCGTTCTTCCTGACCACCCTCTTCCAACCCGAGCTGGCGGGCGACGGCACCCGCCCGCACCCGGTGATCACGGCGTTCGCGCGGGCCGCGTCAGCGTCCACTGCCACCACACCAGCAACGGCGGCAGGACCAGCTCGATCCCGATGAACACGACCATCAGGACGTGCGGCGTGCCGACCGAGACCAGCGAGACGATCCGCGCCAGCCCACCCGCGAACACCGCCGCGCACACGTACCGCAGCACCCCCGTGGCCTCCCGAACCCGCCGCACCACCGACAACACCGCCACCCCGAGGAACGACCACAGGGTCGCGAAGAACCGGTAGTGGCTGTCCAACGTGGGCTCGGCGGACGGCCCACCCGGTAGCAACGCGGGCCCGACGATGACGTCCAACAGCCCCGTCACCAGCATGAACAGCCCCACCACGACCAGGACGCCCTGGAACACCCTCATGTCTCCCCCTCGTGTTCCAGCCGAGTGTCGCAGGCCCTTCCTGAGAGCGGCCGGGCCGTTCGGCACTGGTGCGAACGGCCCAACGGGCGAAGGCTCGCACCACCACCGGTCGAGGAGGCGCCAGATGACATCGAGAGAAGAGCTGCTGCGGCTGGACGACCAGGGCACGCAGGCGTGGAACCGGCACGACGTGGACGGCTTCCTGGACACCCTGGCCGAGGACTTCGAGTGGCTCGACGACGCCCAGCCCGCGCCGATCCGCACCCGGGACGAGGCGCGCCAGGCCATGCGGCAGTGGTTCACCGCGTTCCCGGACATGCACATCGACGTCACCAACCGGGTCGTCGGCGACGAGGCGGTAGCCGGTGAACTCCGCTTCACCGGCACCAACACCGGCCCGTTGGAACTGGGCGGCGCCACCATCCCGCCGACGGGCCGCAAGGTGGACACGTCCGGGACGTACTTCGTCAAGACCGTGGAAGGGAAGGTCAGCCAGTTCCACACCCACGCCAACACCTTCGGGATGATGGCGCAACTGGGCCTGGTCGGCGTCCCCGCCTAGGGCGTGTCTGATAATTGATCTTGTGGTGCGTCGTGGTGAGTTGACCGATCAGGCGTGGTCCCGGATCGAACCGTTGCTACCCGCTGGAACT